>JAAUSG010000166.1 GCA_012034055.1 Leptolyngbyaceae cyanobacterium RU_5_1
CTGTGATGTTCAGCACTCAATGATCCCCCCTAGCCCCCCGTTAATAAGGGGGGAAATCGGCTCAAAGTCCCCCTTATTAAGGGGGATTTAGGGGGATCTGCACGCTTTGCTACCAACAGTAAGACTTTCAAAACATCCTCTAACGATCGATCTCAATTAATTCAAGCTCGGAGCTTTTGTAGAAGTTCTGACTTCAGGTTTTGGAAAAAAGTGGCTCTCGTTGTTTGTTAGCTACCGGTTTTCCTGTTTTTGCTATCAATTTTTTAGGCGGTTGAACGATTCTTGAAATAAGCTTTTTAAGCCGATCTAAATGCGATACAAAAATTTAGATTCTTTTTAAAAGAAAGGGTTGAATTTCCGAAAAATTTTGCTAAAGTTGGGGCAATTTTACACGACTTTTTGTCGGATTATGTGAGTGGATATGAGTGCCGAATTGCCTTCCAACCCAAGCCAAATTGATGCTGTTGATATGAGTTCGATCGAGCCAGATATCGATGTCGAAATTGACGTTGAAGTTGACATCGACATGGATGAATTGCATGAATTGGAGAGAGATTTAGAAATAGCAGATTTTGCTCCTAGAAAACCTCCAGTCAAAATTACCAAAGCTGAACGTCTGGGTCTTTCAGACGATTCTGTTGGGTTATTTCTACGCGAAATGGCACGTTATCCGCTGTTAACTCAAGTTCAAGAAGTTGAGCTAGCACGAGAGATTGCCAGGGGGGGTTCTCAAGCCGAATTAGCCAAGCGAAAGTTAGTGCGATCGAACTTGCGATTAGTTGTTTCGATCGCCAAAAAGTATCTCAACCGAGGGGTTCCATTTTTGGATTTAATTCAAGAAGGGGCGATGGGGTTAATGCGAGCCGCTGAAAAATTTGATTACGAGCGCGGCTACAAATTCTCAACTTACGCGTATTGGTGGATTCGCCAGGGAATTACGCGCGCGATCGCTTCCCAATCTCGCACGGTGCGTCTACCCGTTCACATGGTCGAAAAGCTGAATCAAGTCCGTAAAGCCCGTCAAACCCTGTCCCAAAAATTAGGACGCAAGCCAACCAAGCAGGAAATTGCAGCCGAGTTAGAAATTGATGAAGACAAGTTAGAGCATGTTTTGGATGTGAGTCAGGGAACGCTATCGCTCCATGCGTGGGTGGGTCGGGAAGAAGACACCGAACTGATGCAGCTGATCGAGGATTCTGACAACGTTGCCCCAAATGATTGTTTGGATCACAAATTGCTCTGCGATCGCCTCAACTCGGTGTTGGATCATCTCAGCGATCGTGAACGAGAGATTATCAAACTGCGCTTCGGCTTAACCGATGGGCAACACTACACCCTGTCTGAAATTGGTGAGCTTTATCACTTATCCAGAGAGCGTGTCCGCCAAATTCAAGCCAAAGCCATGCGCAAATTACGGCATCCCCGCCGTCAAGCATTGCTGAAAGATTGGATGCGCTAGTGGACATATCACGCCATTGTAATAACGGTCGATCGCACCCGTTCGATCCACTGATGCAACCCATTGGCATCCAACCGGTAGTTGAGTGGGTGAGCGATCAGGCGGGCAGTACTTTCAAACAACACCTCGATTTCAACCAGTCCATTTTCTCGTAACGTCCGTCCAGTGGAAACCAGATCGACGATTGCCTCTGACATGCCCGTAATCGGTCCTAGCTCTACCGACCCATACAGAGGCACAATCTCGACGGGTAAATCCAGTGCATCAAAGTACTCACGGGCACAGTGGACATACTTGGAAGCCACTCGACCATACAACGGTAGTTCCAACGCTGAGCGGTAGGAGCTAGACTCCTTCACCGCCACCGACATGCGGCAGTCCCCAAACCCCAAATCTGCCAGATGAGCAACCTGGGGGTTTTTCTCACGCAGCACGTCATACCCCACAATCCCCAACTGCGCCTGACCATACTCCACATAAACCGGCACATCCTGGGCCCTGACCAGCAATGCCTTAGCCGTATCCGTAGGGTCTGTAATTTGCAGTTGACGATTGGATGACTCAAGAAAAGCACTAAAATCCAGTCCGACAGACTGAAACAAGCGAATGCTGCCGTTGAGCAGGGCACCTTTAGGTAATGCGACGGTAATCATTGGGGATTTTAGATTTTAGATTGACGATTTTAGATTAGTGATACATCCAAAACCTTTCTCAATCTACAATCTAAAATCTGCAATCTAAAATCCATTAATCTGCAATCTCCAATTCATGCGGATTCTCCTGGTTGATGACGAAGTTGAAATGGCAGACCCTCTGAGCCGAATTTTGACGCAGGCAGGGTATGAAGTGCACGTGGCGTATGACGGCGATCGCGGCAGCCAGCTTGCCCAACAGAACCGATATGACTTGTTAATTCTGGACTGGATGTTGCCTCAACGGTCGGGTTTGGAGATTTGCCAGCAATTGCGATCTCAGGGCAACACCACCCCCGTTCTGTTTCTGACGGCAAAAGATACCCTCGACGATCGTGTGTTGGGGTTGGATGCTGGAGCGGATGATTACCTGGTCAAGCCCTTTGAATTGCGAGAGCTACTAGCCAGAGTTCGCGCTCTACTGCGGCGGCCCGCTTCCCTTGAACCACCCATTCAACGGCTGCAAGTGGGTGATTTAGAATTAGACCCTGCAAATCAGCTTGCCTACCGTCAAGGGCGCGAGATTGAACTGTCCGAAAAAGAGGTGCAGCTTCTGGACTACCTGATGCGCCATCCCAATCAGATTCTCACCCATGAACAAATCCATCAACACCTGTGGGGCAGCAGCGTTGAACGGCCGACCAGTAATGTCCTCGCCGCTCAGATTCGTCTCCTGCGCCGCAAAATCGAAACAGAGGGAGAACCACCATTAATCAACACAGTGTATGGGAAGGGCTATCGCTTCGGCGCTGCAACTACAAAGGAGGCAGAGTAGCAAGGAATGCATCTGTGCACATCATGTAATGTAAAGAAATAGGGGGATGAAGAGGTGAAGGGATAAAGAGTGAAGAGAGTGCTAAACCACGTCCAGTTTGGAATCTGTAGCTTTCCCTTACGAAAAACTCCAGGTCTGGACGTGGACAAGGTTTAGAGTTCCTCGGTTAGCTTATAGCGATGTCTTGAGTATGGGGGTTGCTGATTCCTGGACAAGGGAGCCGCCATTAATAGGATTTTCTCCATTAGCCAGGGAGCCAGGCGATCGCCCCATAGCACCAGGTGACTTTGCCAGCCCACCAAAATCTCGTGGGATTGTTTCTGCAACCCCCTGACAAGCGCCTGCGCAACATGCTCAGGCGTGGTAGGCGTAGCCCATCGAAACCACTGCAGGTCTCGAACCATGTCGGTGTCTGTTAGCGACGGCAACAATGCGATCACCTGCACATTCTGACCCGCCAATTCCCCGCGCAAGGCTTGGGTGAATCCCAGAATCGCGAACTTGGTGGCTGAGTAGGTGGCCATTGTGGGAGCGGCAACCTTGCCCATCAGGCTGGAAACGTTGACAATTGTTCCTTCTCGCTGCGTTGCCATGCGGCGGGCAATTAGACGAGTGATGGTGTACATTCCCATCAAATTAACGGCGATCTCTTCTTGCACATTTGGCAGCCGGGATTGTAAGAATGGCTTTTGGTGGGCAATTCCGGCACAGTTGACGAGGAGCTGAATCGGTCCATGATTTCGCCACGCTTGGGCGATCGCAACACTGACCTCCACGGGCTGAGACAGATCTAGAGCGAGAATGATGGCTTCTGCACCAAGCGCCTCAACATCTGCAGCAACATCGACGAGTCGTTGATAATCTCGTGCCACGAGCAGCACCCGCTTAACGCCCTGGTGTGCGAATTCCATCGCGATCGCTCGCCCAATTCCACGAGAAGCTCCGGTAATTAGAGCAGTCTTTCCTTGAATGTTCATCATTCAGTCCTCCAATGTTGAGGTCTTGTTATCAAACAATGCTGAGGGCTAGATTTGGTAAGGTCTGAGCATTGTTTTTGGATCGGTTTACTGGAAGATTGTCCGAACAGTGTTCGGCTCGTTGACCACATTCATAGGGAACACGGCTTATGTCTGCGTCGGTCGTTATCTTAGGTACCTGATTACGTTAGCAACGGGATCATCAGGCTGCAACATTCCTTAACAGAAAACAGAGATTGTTACATTCCTACACAAGAACCTCAGAATTCGCTTCTCAGGTGAACCATTCACTAACCTTTGCTGAATCCTACAGTCACGAAACTTTTGAACGGTACCCCTAATTCCCAGTAACATTGCAACGGATGAGAGACCTGTATATGGGAGTCGCTTGAATGGGAAAATCGTCACTGCTTCGTCATTTTCAGCATTGGCATTGATCAGCCTTTGGATCGGGCAAACCCAACCCACGATCGCTCAAGTCAGGACAGAGCAATTCTGCAAACGTCCCAGCGCTACTGCAGCAGATGGAAGCATTCCAGAGTGTGTGTTATTGGCTGGGCGGCGATCGCTGACCGTGATCGGACAGGGACAAGTTACTGCCCCTGCCGACACGGCGATGCTGGAGTTTGCCATTGGCGATCGTGGATCGTCCGGCTCAGAAGCAGATTCTCCAGGGGTCTCGCTGCAAACCACAAAACGAATTACGGAAAATGCGCTCAGTCCAACTGTCAACGCGCTGATAGCAGCCGGAGTTCCGGCTAGCAACATCACAATCCAAACCAGCCCCCTGCAAAACCCAAAATTGCTGGTTCAGCTAGACAAACCCACTCAGGACAAAGTGCAACAGGTCGTGCTGACGGTTGATCAATCCCTCGCGTCTAACAAGCAGATCTTCTTGCAAAGCATTAGCGCAGGCTATGCCGTTAACACCTGTGAACCTCTACAGCGATCGGCCCGTCGGATCGCCTTACAGGATGCCCAGAGTCAGCTTACAACCCTGGCCCAAGATTTAAAGATTCAACCTGGAGAACTGCTATCAGTTACCATGATGCCGTTTACAGCTTCTCGGACTGCCATTAGCTGTGGTTCAAAGGTTGCTGTTCCAGTTTCGCCATTGTCGCTCACTTCTGAAGAGTCAACCCCGCCCTATAATCCTTCAGACAAACCTGAAGTGCAAGTTAGAAGCCAGGTCAGTGTGACTCATGCCATCAAAGCGGGCGATCGCTCAAGCCCAAAGAAGTGAGGGCGATCGCTGCGACACAAACCACAGAACTCCTGGTGTCTGAATGTCTTGGTGGTTCTTAATTGACACACGGTTAAATTACAAAAAATTTGTCGGCAAGTTTACAAAACTACGTCTAGAGTATTTTTTGCTAGAAATTACCTAAGACATAAAGCCTCTTCCACCTTGATCGCTATTGGTATCCTGCCGCTTGCAGTGAGAACAGGTGAGCGTAGCGTCCTCCGAGTTCCAGCAACTCCTCGTGAGTGCCTTGCTCAAGGATCTCACCGTTTGCCAAAACGATAATTTGGTCTGCCATCCGCACCGTTGAGAAGCGATGGGAGATCAAGATTGCCATTTGATCATGGGTCATGCTGCGGAAGCGGTTGAAAATGCGCATTTCGGCCTCAGCATCCATCGCAGATGTGGGTTCGTCCAGCACCAAAATGTCAGCCTTGGTGCGCATGAAGGCACGGGAGAGAGCAATTTTCTGCCACTGCCCACCGGAGAGTTCCCGTCCTCCCCTGAACCAGCGTCCTAGCCGGGTTTGATAGTCTTCCGGCATTGTTTCGATAAAGCTGTGGGCAGTACCTTTTTCTGCCGCAATCTGCCACTGCGACTGATCTTCGATGTAATTGACATCGCCAGCCCCAATATTTTCGCCAACTGTGAACTGGTAGCGCACGAAGTTTTGAAAGATCACGCCAATCCGCTGCTGCAGAGTGTTGATGTCCCATTCTTGCAAGTCCAAACCATCCAGGAGGATGTGTCCTGAGTCTGGTGAATAGAGGCGAGTCAGGAGCTTGATCAAAGTGGTTTTCCCGGAACCGTTTTCGCCCACGATCGCCAACTTTTCCCCCGGTTTCAGGTGCAGCGAAATATCGTTGAGGGCAAGCTGAGAACTGCCAGGGTAGCGGAAACTGACGTGCTTAAAGCGCAATCCATCGCCCGGTACTGGTCCTTGGGTAGCCTGTCCGAGCGGCTGGGGAATCTCTTGCTCCAAAAATTCGTACAGGTTAGAGAGATAGAGGCTGTCTTCATACATGCCACCCACGGAGCTGAGGATGTTGGAGAACGTGGTTTGTCCCTGCCGAAAAACGACCAGGTACATGGTCAGGTCACCCAGAGTAATCCGTCCCGCGATCGCCTCCAGCACGATCCAAACATAGGCGGCATAGAACGCAGCGGTGCTCACCAGTCCCAGCAGGTACGTCCACACACTACGCCGAATGGTAAGGTCCCGGTCTTCTCCATAGAGGCGATCGAAAATGGCGCGGTAGCGATCGAGCAGCATCGGCCCTAACTGGTACAGCTTCACCTCCATTGCCGAATCTTCGCGGGCAATCAGAGTTTCCAGGTAATGCTGCTCTCGCGCTTCTGGGGCACGCCAGTGAAAGAGACGGAATGCAGCTTTGGCAAAGCGTGTTTCAGCGATGAAGGAGGGAATGGCGGCTAACATCAGCACGGCGACTGCCCAGATGGAAAACTGCAGCAACAATCCTGCGTAGCTGATCAGCGACAGAGTATTTTGCCCAATCCCAAAGGTGCTGCTGGCCAAACTCAGGGGACGATTGGATGCCTCTCGCCGGGCCCGCGTCATTTTGTCATAGAATTCTGAGTCCTCGAAGTGAACCATATCCAGGGTCAACGCCTTCTCCAAAATCAACACGTTGACCTTTTGCCCCAACTGCATCCGCAGCAACGATTGACACAAGCCAAGTCCCCGCTGGCTACCGGCTAAAACTGCCACCAGTGCGGCTTCAACTCCCAGATAGCTCAACGCAGCCCAGCGATCGCGCTCTAACCCAGACTGGGCGGCGTGAACCACTGCATCCACAATCAGTTTGCCCACATAGGCCATAGCCGCCGGAACAACCCCCGCTAACAGGGTCAATCCAGCGATCGCGATCGTCAAGGTGCGATTGGTTGTCCACACCAGTTCCACAGCTTTTCCGCAGTACTGGTATATCGATAGAGACTGACGTAAATTTCGTAGGCGTTGCCGTAGAGTATTCGATTTCCGATGCTTCATTCTCCTACGATAGCGATTTGCGACCTGAGGCGACAGGAGGGCGGAGGACGGAGGACGGAGGACGGAGGAGGTAAAGGGATGAAGTGAATGGTTCTGCTCGTTCCCTTCATCTCTTTATCTCTTCATCTCTTTATCTCTTTATCCTTTATCTCATCAACCCAACTCCTAGTCTCGCTATCATTGTGCTTTTCAGAAGTTGGCTCTGAACTTAACTTTGACTGCTGCAACGAAGCAGGATTACGGGCTTCAATGATTTTCACTTTCAACTTGTGGTCAATCTCAGCGGCTCGTTGTTTAAGCTGCTGAGCTTCAAGTTCTAAAATCCGGAATAATCTATCAAAGGTGTCTTGCTGCTCGGACATTTTCGATCCTTAACCAAACTGTAGTCTGCGTCTAATTCAGGCGTGAGGTAAGATGCATGACTAGAAGCAGAGTACTCAACTCAACCTTAGCTTTCAAGCACACGCTTGCGTCCTCTGCCTTTAGTCGGATAAATCGAAAGAACCACCGTTCAGGATGCAGAATTGAGAATGTAGAAGGCAGAGTGTCTCAATTCCTAATTTTCAATTCTATTAACAGCACTATGTTGCCAGCTACGCAAGCCGAACAGATTATTTTGAGTTTGACTCAGCCGCTCGATCTCGCTCAGGATGTCGAAGTCTTAAGCTTGCTGGATGCGACGGAACGCATTCTGGCAGCGGCAGTCGTTAGCAGCCTGGATTTTCCGCATTGGGATAACTCGGCAATGGATGGGTACGCGGTGCGGTATAAAGATGTGCAGTCCTGTTCTGCGGAACAACCTGTTTGGTTGGAGATTGTGGAGGAGATTCCAGCCGGGTATCAGCCGCAAAAACCAATTCAGGCGGGGCAAGCCGCGCGGATTTTAACGGGATCGGTGATGCCTGTGGGAGCGGATGCGATCGCGGTTCAGGAAGAAGCCCAGCGGGACGGACATCGGGTGGCAATCTTGAAAGCGCCCAAACCCCAGGCGTTCGTCCGTCATCAAGGCACTTTCTATCGGGCTGGCAGTCCTCTTTTACCGGCCGGGCTGAAGCTACAGGCTCCCGAAATTGCGGTATTGGCAGCGGCTCAGTGTCGTTCCGTCACCGTGTATCGACGCCCACGGGTGGCCATCCTGTCAACCGGAAGTGAACTGGTGGACATTGACCAACCCCTCCAACCAGGTCAGATTGTCGATTCTAACCAGTACGCCTTAGCCGCCCTGGTGGCGCAGGCAGGGGCTGAACCGTTGTGCCTGGGACGGGTGCCTGACGAACCAGACGCGCTCAGGCAGGCGATCGCCCAGTCCGTTACCTCAGCCGATATCGTACTGTCCTCTGGGGGCGTCTCCGTTGGCGACTATGACTATGTAGACGAAATTTTGGCCGCTCTCGGTGCCGAAATTCACATTCGTGCTGTGGCCGTTAGGCCGGGAAAACCCTTGACAGTGGCGATATTTAGGAATCAGGAGGTAGAAAGCAGGGAAATAATTCAAAATTCAAAATTCAAAATTCAAAATTCCCCCCTCCCTACCCTCTACTTCGGTCTCCCCGGTAATCCAGTCTCGGCACTGGTAACTTTCTGGCGGTTTGTGCAACCTGCACTACGGAAGCTGTCTGGGGTGCCTCAGCCGTGGGGGCCTGCGTTTATGACCGCTCGGACGCGGCAGGAGTTGAAATCGGATGGAAAGCGGGAGTCCTATCTGTGGGGCAAATTGTACTTAATTGACGGAACCTACGAATTTGAACTGGCAGGTGGCAGCCACAGCTCTGGAAATTTGATTAACCTGGCCGGAACGAATGGGTTAGCGATCGTCCCGTTGGGCGAAACTCTAATTGCAGCTGGGGCACAGATTCAGGTGCTGCAAGTTTAAAACACGGCCCGCAGTTGCAAAGTGCCAAGTCCCAGGTCTTTTGCCGAGAGCGCACGGGTTTCAAACAGGGCCAGCATGTCTTTGAATTGAGGATTGCCACGGGCTGCGCCGGTTAGTCCTTTGGCAACGATCAGTCCACAGTAGCCTTTGGTCTTTTTGCAGCGCTGATCCCATTTTTTGCGGGCCGCCACATGGGTTGGGTCGTCTTCGCCAAATTCACCAAACAGGTGCAAATCACCATTCCCGGTTTGGAACAAGCCAATATCGTAGCGATCGCCCTCGAATGGGTCTTCCCCAGGGTTAAAGCAGATTGACTGCAATCCTCCCGCTCCCTGCAGTTCCTGAATCAGCGTTTTGGCCTTGGGGCGCGAGGTTTGGATCATAATCACGGGCAGACCATCCCCCGCTTGCGTCACGTCCATCGGTTGGTAGTATTCAGCCCCCGATCGCAGCATCTCCAGAACTTCCCAGGGCACCATTCCCAGGCTCAGGAAGGAGTTTTCCGGCACTAAGTCATCCCGCACGGCTGGCAAGTTGAGATCCAACTCGTCCTCGTCGTCTCCCTCCATGTCTAACAGTTCATTGGCCAGATCGGGCAGTGTGGCAACTTTAATCGAGAGTTGATCGGTCTCATTCTGATTGTCACCACCGTCTGAACCGGCACCTGGAATAGGGATGCGATACCGACTGGAAACGGGGGGGAAGGCATCGTTATGAAATTTTTGGCGATGCTGGCGCATGAAGCGATGCATGGCTTCTAAGGTAACCAACAGCGTCGCGGCTTCTTCGTTGTAGAGGAACGATCGCAGCCCCTCCAGCGGATGTAGATTCCCAAAGACTGGCTCAACCTCATCACTGGAAGGCAACTGACGGAGGCCCATCATGCCGTCCTCCGCGTCATCATTATCGGTCTCAAAGGTGACAAACAGACAGTCTTGCCCTAGAAACGCTTCCTGCATCTGTTCCAGGGATTCCTGGGAAATCGCCCGCTGCCGAAACTGTTTCAGCGAATCCAGCGATCGATAAAATAGAATGCCATACTCCATCCCCAACATCCCCATTACAGACGCGTAGAGCGTGCCCACATCCCAGTGATTCAACTCAATCGAAATAATTTCGTGATCGGCCAGCACCTCCCAGGGTGCATCCTGCCAAATCTCATAAGCCTTGCCGAGCAAGTCCTCGGCATACTCCGGCGGCAGTTGAGGGGGACGAGTGCTGATCGCATCTTGCAGTCCTCGAAAAATCTCATCAATCAGAGGGAGTTCCGGCACATAGTCCAGGGTGATATCCAGGTCTTGTAGCACTCCGCGCAGAAAAAACTGCAACTCGCGATCGCGAACCACAATCTTTTTAGGACGTGCTGGCATACCTGGGTTATGGGGGTGCTCCATGGCCCGAATCAGGGTGCGCACCACGGCTTCTGGACCAGTTTCCGGGGTGACCACGTCCATTGCTCGTACCATCCCCTGTGATCCATCCACCCAGAGAATACAATCCCCCTCCGGAGCTACCGATGCATCCGGTTTCATCAGTTCCAGTTCTTGAGAGGTGATTAAACGACGGCGATCGCCTTCCCAAACGCTGGGAATCTGCTTTAGCTGTTGCAGGCGACGACGGGTAGAACGGTTAAGGGCAGTCATAGGTACTAGCAGCGAATCAAAATTCAAATGTAGATATTCATATTACTGCGTAGAAATTTCGCGGAACTTGCTAACTAGGAGAGTTTATTCAGATTTATAACCCCATTATCTTTAACAATCTCCCAAATTGGTTTGCCAGTCCACTCAGGCAGGACGTATGCGTCCTGATCTATCCTTGGTACTATAGATGCATGAACACTTGCAACAAACATTGATACTGCCAAGGAGTTCCAGGAACCGATGACACAAGCTATTCAGTCTCAGCAGCGCGGTATCTTAATGTCTGATGCTGCTATGAGCCATGTTCTAATGTTACGAGAAAAGCAGGGAACAGACCTTTGCCTGCGAGTAGGTGTGCGGGGTGGAGGCTGCTCCGGCATGTCCTACACGATGAATTTTGAGGACCCCAGCAACATTCAGGAAACCGATGAAGTTTTCGATTACGAAGGCTTCAAGGTTGTCTGCGATCCCAAGAGCATGCTGTACCTGTATGGGTTGGTTCTGGACTATAGCGATGCTCTCATTGGTGGCGGCTTTCAGTTTACAAATCCTAATGCGGCACAAACCTGTGGCTGTGGCAAATCGTTTTCTGCGTAATATATGACCCAAGCTGTTGATTCTCTTTTTGACCAGGGAATTGAGCGTTATAAAGCGGGCGAGGAACCCGAAACGCTGATTCCAGTATTTAAAGAAGTGTGCGATCGCGCCCCCAAAAGCAGTCCTGCCTGGACATGCCTGGCGTGGCTGTACCTGCTCACAGACAAACCCGGCAAAGCTTACGACGCTGCCCAGAAAGGCGTCAAACTAAATCCCCAAGATCCACAGGCACGAATAAACCTGGCCCTTGCCATGCTGGACACCTCCAAAAAAGGCGTCCGCCAGCATGTTGAGATCGTTCAGAAACTCATTCTGGTGTCCTCAGAACTGCGCGAGGAAATCGAGCAAAACATTCAAGATGGCTTAACTCGTAAACCAGAGTGGAAAAGCCTGGAGCGCATCAAAGTCTGGTTGTTTGAGTCTTAAGGGTCATTGGTCATTAGTCATTGGTTGTTAGTAATGGTAAGTAGCAATCAAAAACTCCTCCTCCTTCTCATTTCCCTACTTCCCTATCTTGTACCTATTGCATCCTGCCTTTTTCCTAATCCCTAACCCCTAGCCCCGTTATCCCTAGCCCCTCCAATCCCATGTTCTCAACCGAACAACTCCTTCAATACACCCGCTGGTCAGGCTACTTTACTCTGTTCTGTGCTGCGGTAGCCCTATTCGGCTGGCTGCTCAAGTGGGGAATTCGGTTTCGGCTGGTCGGGGTAACTGGCTTTATGGTTGTGCTGACGAGTGGACTTTTTGCCCTCAGCTTAGGGTTTCATAGCCATCCAATAATCCCAGGTGCGGTTCGATTTTCGCGCGTGTTTGACACCGGTTCCACAGAGCTTGTAATTTCGGTGCCCCCCAAAATTACAGAGACTGAGCTAGAAGCAACTCTACAGCAAGCGGCGGCAGACCTCTATTCGTCGGGGCGGCTGTCTCAAGGAACTGACAAGATGACGATCCGGGCGCGGACGGTGCTGCATCCGGAACCGGGAGTTTCACAGCCCATCTATTTAGGGCAAATAAAACGCTCCCTACTCTCCCGTAGCGATGACCAGATGACCGTTGAAATTTACCGAGACAAACTTGCCCAACTACCGAATTGGGGTAAAGGGTAGTGGGTAGAGTGATGAAGAGGTAAAGAGATAAAGGGTAAAGGGTAACGAGAAAGCCTTCTAGCTCACCCTTCATTTCTTCATCCCTTCACTCTTCATCCCTCCCTCCACCTCACTCC
>JAAUSG010000167.1 GCA_012034055.1 Leptolyngbyaceae cyanobacterium RU_5_1
CCCCTCATCCCCTACTCCCACCCCATCCCTACCAACCATAAGCCTTCCTCCCCCCATCCCCTCAGCAGGATCAATCACTCAAGTATTGTCGCTTCTTCACAATTTGTTACAGAATAGGGGAGAACGATTCTGGATGAATGATCGGTATGTTTGGCAGCTTTACTGCAAATCCCTCTGGTACTGATTTTGGAGAGCGAATGCTCAACACAGTGGCCAGCCAATCGATTCGCCACTTGTTCACAGAGAGTGAATCCGTTGAGGTTGTCATTCGCTGTCACCCGTCCAGCAAACTGCTGCAGGGAAGCATCGACAACTTCAAGATGAATGGGCGCAATCTAGTTATTCGTCGAGATTTCTGGGTTGAGGAAATGTCGTTTGAAACCGATGCGGTTGCGATCGACTTTGGTTCCGTCCTCAGCGGCAACATTCGTCTACGCCAGCCTACCCAGGCCGTTGCTTGCGTAGTCTTATCTGAAGCCGGAATTAATCATGCATTCACGGCGGAACTCGTTCGTCAGCGCCTACACAATATCGACAATCCAGAGCTAACGAAGTTGTCGGGTGGAGAGCCTGTTTCCTTTAGTGATGTGAATGTGCAACTGTTGCCCGAAAACCGGCTCAAGATTTTTGCCAAAACCGAGTTACCGAACGGGTCAATCCCAATTAGCTTAGTCACTACGCTTGGGGTTGAACGCCGTCGTCGCCTCTTGTTCCAGAATCCCCAATTTGAACCGGATGTTGTCCCGGAAGCGGTTAGGGGGATTTCTGAGCTTCTGACAATGGCATTTGCTGAGATTTTGAACACGATGGTGGATTTAGATCGATTTGACCTCGACGGTATCCTGATGCGAATTAACCGGTTAGAAACGCAGGGAAAGCGGCTTGTCTTCAGCGGCTATGCTCAAATTGAGCGCTTCCCCAGAAATGGCTAAGGGGTGAGGATTAGATCTAGTGTTCGCTGAATCACCACCAGACACCAAAGCACAAAGAAAGCTTGGTGTCTTCGTGTCTTGGTGGTTGATTTATAGGGCATTGAATTGATCAATGAGATACAAAATCCTATCTTCAATGAGTAGTTTAGAATCAGTAAATACCTGGGGATGACAAATAGCCCTGCTTTGTTGCTTGAACGTTGCTGTTGATACTTGGGTCAAATGCTGGGAACTCTGCTAGACGGACGCTACCGATTGATTCGAGTCTTGGGGAGCGGTGGCTTTGGGCAAACCTGTTTAGCGGAAGACACTCTGCAGCCCGACGAACCCAAGTGTGTTGTTAAGCAGTTCAAACCGGCTACCCAGGATGAGGAATTTCTTGAGATCGCTCGTCGCCTGTTCTTCAACGAAGTGGAAATGCTGAGGAAACTGGGCAGTCACGATCGCATCCCAGCCTTGCTCAACAACTTTGAAGAGGACGATCAGTTCTATCTGGTACAGGAATATATTGACGGACGTGCGTTGAGTGATGAGCTGTCTGTGCTACATCGATTGGATGAGCCGCAGGTGATTGCCTTACTGCGAGACGTGCTGGAAATCCTGGAGTTCGTCCATCAAAACTATGTGATTCACCGGGACATCAAGCCCAACAATTTGATCCGGAGACAGCAGGATGGCAAGCTGGTTCTGATTGATTTTGGTGCGGTGAAGGAAATTCAGACCCAACTGCTACAGGACGCCGGGCAAACGAAACTCACGGTTGGGATTGCCACCCAGGGCTATGGACCAAGTGAACAACTGGCAGGCAAACCTCGCTATAACAGCGATCTATACGCACTGGGAATGACGGCGATTCAGGCATTGACCGGGGCGCATCCATCCCAGTTGCCAACCCATCTGGTAACCGGCGACGTGATCTGGCGCGATCGCTGTGCCGATATTACCCCCTGGTTAGCCGGAATTTTAGACAAAATGGTGCGATACCATTTCAACCAGCGGTATCAGTCTGCTACCGACGTGCTGCAGGCTTTGGATCAGACGACTATTCTGCCCCCTACGGACGTGCAATCGAGCGATCAGTGGCTGGATGATACGCTGCTGCCAGAGACCCAGTTCGACCAGTCCCATGTTCCGTTGGTTCTCCCCGAACCGTTGAGACCCTTTTTCAGGCGCTGGTTAGCTCCACTCTCAGTGGGTGTGGCCAGTGCGATCGCGACTGGTTTTGTGGTGGGTGCTCGTCACCTGAGCTGGCTCCAGTCTCCAGAAATTGCAGCTTTTGACCGCATGACCCAGCTTAGTCCGGATCCCGGACCCGATCCCCGCATTCTGGTGGTTGGGATTACGGAAGCCGATCTTAAAGAGCAAAAGCGATTCCCGCTCTCAGACCAGGTGGTGGCTCAGTTGCTGAAGCGGTTGCAGCAGTCCAAACCGAGGGCGATCGGGTTAGACCTATATCGGGATATTCCCCAACAACCGGGTCACCAGGCATTGCTGACTGAACTGAAAGCCGCGAACGTGATTGCAATCACCAATCTGGAGGATCCAATTACTCCACCTCCCCCCGGTGTTCCTGCCCATCGAGTCGGATTCAATGACGTACCGCTCGACCTCGACAGTGCCGTGCGGCGGATCTTGATGTTTGCTGATGTAACTGTCAAGCAAGCTGGTCAAGAGACGCAAGAGACGTTTTTCTCCTTTGCCCTCCGGTTGGCAATGCTGTACCTGAGTGCGGAGAACATTACCCTCAAACCCAGTCCGCGCAACTCTAACATCACCCAACTCAACCGAGCAGACCTGATTCCGCTGGAATCCGATTCGGGTGGCTATCAAACGATAGACAACCAGGGCTATCAGATTTTGCTCAAGTATCGTGGACGAGCCATTGCCCAGCAAGTTAGCCTGGGCCAGGTGTTGAAGGGACGAGTAAAACCTGAGCAGATCAAAGACAAGGTAGTGCTGATTGGCACCACGGCTCCCAGTGGCAAAGACCTCTTTCTGACTCCCTACAGCCCAGTTGAGCAGGCTGCTCCCCGAATGCCCGGTGTCTTGATTCATGCTCAGATCCTGAGTCAGTTTCTCAGCACTGGACTCAACGATCAGCGCCCGTTTTGGTTTTGGACTGAATGGTTGGAAATTGCCTGGATTGGCGGGTGGGCTGTGCTCAGTGGCAGCCTTGCATGGCACATCCTGCGCCGTCCCTTAGTGATCATCCTGGGTGAAACGGTGCTGTTCATTGGCTGTCTCGCGATCGGCTTTGCTATCTTTCTTCAGCAAGGGTGGATTCCAATTGTTGCTCCGGCCCTGGCAATTTTAGCGACTGGTGGAATCGTGATTGTGTACCAGATTATTCGGTATGTGAAAACCATCGTCCGCGATCGCCAATAACCTGCCACGCCTCCTCTCCCACACGCTACAATCACCAGTGAATATTTCAACCCCTCGTAGAGACGCGATTAATCGCGTCTCTACCCCACCCCCCTGTTTATTAAACGAGGAACCACATCCATGTTTATCGACGAATTGATGCCAATCCTGAAAGAACTTTCCCAGCAGCCTGTTGCCTTCATGGGTGGCTTGTTCTCTGGATTGTTTCGCCTCAATCTGTCCGACGATCCGGTTAAAGCCTGGCTGGATAAGCAGTCTGGGGTTTCCTACTCCTCCACGACCGAAACCCACAACGGCAAGAAAAGCAGCGGGCCCCAATCCATTTCAATTGAGTAGCAACCGGTATTCTTGAGGGCTTATTCGGGTAATGAGTAATAGGTAGTAGGTAGTAGGAAGTTACCAATATTAACCAACTACCAACTACCTTAACCTCGAAACCATTGGGTAATGCCATCTGCGATCGCCCGTGCCAGCCGCTTCTGCTCCGTTGGATTGATAATCCACTCGTATTCATCCGGGTTAATCATAAACCCCAGTTCCAGCAGCACTGAGGGCGTCACAGAGGGACGAGTCAGGGCCAGGTTGTTCCAGAACACGCCGTAGGACGATCGTTTCAGCGTCTTGACCAGGTAGTTGTGCAGCGACACCGCCAGACTATGCGCCTGCGCATGATACCAGAAGGTAGATACCCCTTTAGTGTTAATTGCATCCCCATCATCGGGTAAGGCATTGTAGTGCAGGCTGAGGGCGATCGCAGGCTGCGTTTTACTAATCAAATTCACCCGTTCCTGCAGCCCCACATCTGCATCTTTTTCACGAGTCATAACCACCGTTGCGCCCCGCTGTGTCAGTTCATCTCTGACAAGCTTAGAAATCGTCAGCGCCACATCCTTCTCCGGATACCCCGTCGGTCCCCGCGACCCCAAATCTTCGGGCCCACCATGACCGGGGTCGAGCAGGATGGTGATGTCAGTAAGAGGCTTTTGCGGTGAGGGGGATGAGGGAGATGAGGGGGATGAGGAGGATAAGGCTCCCCTATCCCCCCCACCTCCTCTACTCCTCCACCTCCCTTTCGGTGGATGCTTCAACGCCAACACCAAACTCGTGCCCTCATAGCGCAGCGTGTAGCCCCATTGTTGACTTGTCTTTAGATTGAACACATACTGCACCTGTCCGGGTTGGGTCTGCTGCCAGTCGAGGCGGGCAATCAGCGGGTCGTCATCGAGGTTGATTGTGTCAGTTTGGGCGGTGGTGTTGTGCAGAGTGAGGGTGAAGGTGCGTTCTGCTTGCTGCACACTAACTGGCACTGGTACCTGGAGCGGAAACACAATCTCGATCCAATCGCCTGCCCGTCGCGCTTTGACGCTGCGAATCAGGGAGGTCGGCGGAGCAGTGGAACGGCGAACTTGCACTTCACTGCGTTTCATCCAGGCTCCGTAGTCCAGCCGTACCCAATCGCCTTCGTAGCCGGTAATGCTAGCCTGGGTTCCCCTGGGTAGCGGCGTCAGCCGGGAGTAGTCGGTACTGGGGCCGGTACGGGCAACGCCAGCCTCAGCCGTTACCTCGGCAACCTCAAGCTGGGTAGGAGAAAGAATCTGTACACTGCCGGGAGCGAGTTGGCGATCGCTCTGGTTGTTCAGGGTCAGCTCAAAGGTGGGTTGTCCCAAGTCGCCCGGAACAGCGGTACGGGTACAACCCCGGTAGTAGCCAGCCGTAGGCACTGCGGCCGGTTGGTTTTGCTGGGTAAGCACCGCAGAGTTGGGCGGCAGCTCGACAGATTGGGGTTGGGACTGGAGGGGAATGGTTTGGCTGCCCAGTCTAACCGCAACCGTTGCCCCTTGCGGTGCAGCCGCCGCAAAGCAAATCCATTCATTCGGCAATCTGCCAATATTTACAGCCGGACTGAGAGAATCCCTGGCAAACCCTGATCCGGTTGGAGTCTGTAGCCCTGTGGCTTGTCGCGTGATGGTGAGCTGCAGTTCCTGGTTACGGTAGCGCACGGTGAACGGGTTAGCTCCGATCTGCAGGGGAAAACTGGGGGCAAAGTGTCCAGCGGAATTGCGGGCGATCGCCTTCCCATTCACCAGCACCTCGCCCCCATTGGGAGCCGTGCCAATCAAAAAGATTTTGCTGGCCGTTGTTTGATGATTGCTGGGTGGATAGGCAATGAAGAGGGCCTGCTGCGCCTGAACAAAGCGTTCACTACCCATCACACGAGAAACGACTCCAAAAATCAGGAGCAGGGAGCAGAGGAGAGCAAGGGACGAGGCAAAGCGTTTCATATGGATTGATGCCGATTCACTCAAGAAATAAGCATGCAACCCATTTTCAATGCCAGGCGCATTAATTTCTCAAAAATCTTCTCAAAGCGTTGTCAAAGCTGGCGATTTTCATAGCGCCCGTACTGCAGCCAGTGGTCATACGCGCTCCGGATCTTGCGTTGTCTGATGGCGTCTGCAACGTCGGGATTCTTAGACAGATAGCTAGCTTCGTTGAATCTGGGGAAGCGTCCTTCAAAGCGACCGAATTGTTGATAATGCTCACAGGCGCTCCGGACTCTCCGCTGGCTAACAGCCGCCGCAACATCGCGATAGGCCGTTAGATAGAAGTTTTCGTCGAAGTTATTACAACGGACGGAGCTAGTATCTCGATCGTATCGGTTGTTATCCCGGTCATATCGGTCATACCGGTCATCCCGGTCAAACCGATCGCGATTATTGTAAACTCGTCTGCCACAGACAATTCTCCCGTCCCGTTCAGACTCTACGCAGATTCGCTCTTGAGCGATCGCTGGCGTTGTTGAAGCGGCAACCGTCAAAGCGGCAACCGTCACCGCTGTCGTCATGGTCAACAATCCGATGAAGTTAAAAGCTTTCATAGTCAGTTCCTTTCACTGTTTCAAGAAAACTACTCGCAACGTTTGAGAAGCGGTATCATTGACGCTGCAAATCATTAATTTGTTCCCACAAGGAAGAGTAATTGCGCTGTGATTATGACAACGGGGATACAGCCAGTTTGCGAAGTTTCAACGTGCAGCGATCGCGGGGCGAGCCATCCGGGTTCAACACGTCCAGCATCAGATAAGCAGGTTGCGCTGGGCTGGACAGGGTCGCGTTCAAGGCTCCTGACTGAGGATAACGAGTTTCTGCGGCATCCAGAACGTTTCCCTGACGACTGAGCAAAGAGAGCTTGAGGGCGGTGTTTTGACAGCGGGTTGGATCGTTAAGCTCCACTTCGCCAGTGACGCGGGTTCGTGCTGCCAGGGGACCGATGTAAAGAAAAGTGGTGGGGATTCCCTGCAACGGATTGTCCAGAGCGACATGCAGTTCATAGGTGTTACTTGCCCCCTTGTCTTTTTTAATATCGGAAAAGGGAAACGGTTGATTGAACAGTAACCAGTCCAGTTGACCACCGGGGCGATCGCCAATCTGTTGCTGCATCTGACTAAAGGTGCGGATGGCAACGGGGAGTGAAGTCGGACGAACTCGCTGGTAGACCCAAACAACCGTGCCGCTTTCCAGGGTGAATTGTTGCGGTAAGCGTTTGAAGTCTTGGGCAATCTGCCAGTTTTGGATAAATATAGTGTGGACAACCTTGACAACGTCTTCCTGATCCGGGTGGAGCGCGTGTTCAAAGGGGTTTGTCACAACTACATACTGGGCCTGCATCAGATCACCGATTGGATACCAGCCGCTGGAGTCCACGGTAGGGATGCCCAAGATATTGAGGCGACGGTTGCGCCGCCCATACAGGGTTTGTTCGGCACTATAGGGTAAATCTGGACTCAAGTAGCTAACCGTCGTTGCCATCACGATCGCTTCTCGGTTAGGTGTCACCTCACGCAGATAGTGAACCAGGCGCACAATTTCATCGTAGTCACGCCGCACCGCCGGTAGGTGAGTTGCTGAGAACAGAGGACGCAGAGGATGACTAAAACTGCCAACGGGCGTCAGTCCAATCACGGCATTGCCAACCAGAAATAGACAAAGTGCTGCTAATGCCAATGCCTGCGTTGCTCTTTGCCAACACCGTTGCAGACTCCAAATGAAGGCTGCCAGCGCCAGGATGATTTGCGGCGTCAGGTTGAGGGTGTAATGGTCACCGAGATAGCGGAGCAAAAACAGCCATTCCAGGAGGCTCAAAAGTCCCCACAGGGCAACGAAGCGAATCACAGGCTGGTTTAAAGTCCGCGTTGTCAGTCCAATCAAACAACCCACTCCCACCATTGCCCAAACTGCCCACCCGTAATAGCTGGTGTAGTAGTGAGCCATTGCCGCTGTTGCCACACTGTAGGAAGCGTAGAGGGTTTTGTAATCGGTGGTCAGGGTGGTATAAACCCATTTCCAGGAGATCAGCACCAGGGTGAGCAGGATCGTCGCCACAATCAAACCGATGCGCGTGCTATAGCGAAACCAATTTGCCCAGGCTGGGCGGGGTTCCCGACGAACATTCCCGGCAAAGTCAATCACTCCCTGAATGAAGAGCGCTCCTAACAAGGCGATCGCACCATAGGCAAAATGACGCCGCAGCAGCACCGCGATCGCCAATGCAACCCCCATTAACACCGCTTGTCGGAGGCGTTTCAGTTGGACATCGTTGACATAAAGTAAAGCCGCGATCGCCACAAACAAAGCGCCACTCACATCTGGATAGCCGCGCACAATCGATCCCCAACTAAACGGCAACAGCGGAGTCAGGAATGCTGTGCACCAAAACACCGATCGCGGGTGGGCAGGGATCAGTTTCGTCGCGATCGCGCCCAGTACCAGGCTCAACGGCACCAGATAGACAATTGCCAGACTAACGATATAAACCAGCCGAGACTCACCAAAAATCAGCAGTCCGGGAAGCAACGGTAGAGTGTAGACCTGGTTGTAGACCTGACGGGTGGATCGCGAAATCAGGGCTAATGCCCGCGCTGGCGACTGATGCACTGCATCGGCGACGTCGGCCGCCATGTCGTGATAAACCCCCCAATCAGAAAAATAGAAGTAATGCTCACTTAAGACAAAGAGAGCTGCGATCGCACCCGTAATTCCGATCAGAATTGCTAGCCACCCGTAGGGGTTCCTCAACAAATTCCTCCAGGAAAACCTCATCCAACTCATGCAATCACACTCTCACAGCTCATCGCAGAAGTAAGTAACTGGTTCTAATTAATAAGTAGATACTGTAGGCTGGGTTGACGCAGGAAACCCAACGCCCGCATGGGTTACGCTACTGCTTTTCTGGTATGCCGGAACGGCTTTACCCATCCTACAAATAATTAGGCTACGGGCGCATCCGGTTGTTGGGGGAGCTGAACGAAACAGCGTCTTTGGGTCCGTCTTTCTGACGCAATTTCAAGGTTTCAGGCGACCCTCCCCTAATCATTAGATGTGCCCCCTAACCCCTGTTAGTGTTAGGTGGCGCTGTAGTTGATTTCCGTCATGCCTTTAGCTCTATGGTTGGTACTGTCCTGGATTGCTGGAACGGCAGCAATCCTGGGCAGCTTGATGACGATCGCCAGTTTACTACTCTGGCTGGTGCCCACTGAGCGAGTGGTGCTCCGAAAAGCCAGTGGACAAGAGTTTGTCGCGTCCAATCCCTGGCAGCATCGCGTTAAGCTGCTATTGTTTTCGCTGGCGATCGCGATCGTCGGACTCAGCCTTTTAAGCGTGACTCCCTTTCCCGTAGCAAAGAATTGAGAATTGAGAATTGAGAATGAAGCATGGAGAAATAGACAATCCCGTTGCATTCTCAATTCTGAAATAGGACTTGCAGCATGAGGTACTTACACGTTCCCCATTTCGAGGAGGCAAGGCGAATTAACCCCAAAACAGACTTAAAAGAATTCAACTAAACCTTGTCCACTTCCAGACCTGGAGTTTTACCTTAAGAAAAACTCCAGATTCTGATTTGGACGGGGTTTATCTCAATTGATGCTCTGCCAGGAGTTTCTCAACTCGTACTTCGTCTACTCTGGACGAAATTTTGCGAGCCTCGTGGATGTCTCTGACTGTTTTTCCCAAGCTGAATGTAGACGCAACCGTAAACAATAACCCCATTCCCAAATAGCCCTTCACCCAAGAATTTGCCCCATCTGCAGGCAAATTCAAAACACCAATGGTAGTAGCAGTAATCGAAATGACGAATGCTGCCCATGCTTGAATCACCCAGGCAGGGCTATGTTGTTGGGGAACCGGAATCTCTTTCAAATTCGGCATAGCTGACTCCTTATTTTTTAGATTATTGGTGTCTTGAATTAAACCTTGTTCACGTCCAGACCTGGAGTTTTTCGTAAGGGAAAGCTCCAGATTCCGAGCTGAACGTGGTTTAGAACCAGGATGTCCAAAATTCTAAAATCGGACGCTTGCAAAACCGAAGTGTTGTCAGCCAATTTTTTATCCGGATAAATACCGTGCAGTTGCCTTTTCAAGTTCCGCCGCTGAATTCACAGGCCCAACTGAAGCCAGAAGAGTCTTTCAGCGTATGACAAGCTAATTTCGGAGGAGCCGATGATGCACACAACTGTAATTAGGAAAATGATGCTAAACCGTTTCATGGTGTCCTCAAACTGTAATTAAATGACCAAACTCAAACTCAACACCAGTAACGCTCTTCCAATCTAAAATCGACAATCGACAATCTAAAATCGATCGCACAGCTATTTCAAACTCTGCAAGCTAACACTGAGCTGCTTCGGATCTTCTCCACGCAAATCAGCTTTATCAATGATTCCGCTGGCGGAGATAGATTGTCCAGGACTAAGGACTTGATTAACGAATAAAGGCACCGTTGTGACGGGCGTGCTGGAACGGCTGATTTGCAACATCACAACCCCGACTTGAACGGGGCGATCGCTGCGATTTGTCAGTGTGGCTTTCACCTTCGACGATAAGAACTCTTCCTCTGGAACGTCCAGGCTGAGATTGGTGGCCACAATCGGCTCCAGTTTAGTCCGTTCGTTTTTGCATAAGGCGGTTAGGTCTACCGTCTGCCCGGTCGAAGTCACTCTGTAGCAGGTAGGGGATTGAGCGATCGCAGCAGGAGTAGCGATCGCGGCCCAGGAAAGGCAGAGCGATACTTTCGTGGCGTGTGACAATGTCGGATGTGGCATAGTTTTGCGAATGACGAATGACGAATGACGAATGACAACCCTCACAGCGTGGAAGTAAACAACGCCTGGGTGGTGATGCCGATGCCAACCAGGGTGATCAGTAGAGCGCTGACGGTTGGAAACAGGTTGCTCGTGGGGGTCTGGAGGGGTAGCTGCTCAAACAGATGCTTGGTGTAGACCAGCAGCAGTCCAATCCCGGTCAAGACAGCGGCTAGACCTAAGCTGAAGGCAGCTACCAATGCCAATCCAAAGCCAATTCGCCCGATCGCGATCGCGCTCAACAACACTACCAGCGCAGACGGGCAGGGCAGCAATCCTCCCGAAATTCCCAGGGCGAGCATGCTGGACCAGGTCATTGGAGAGCCATCTGCACCGGGCGGCAGGTGGGAATGGGAATGAGGTGCGTGGCTGTGTGCGTGAGTATGGTCGTGAGTATGGTCGTGAGTGTGGTCATGGTGATGTCCATGACTGTGGCGATCGCTGTGGCTGTGATGGCTATGTTCGTGATGGTTATGGCTGTGATGGTGATGCTCATGATCATGCGCATGGCTATGGTCGTGAGCATCAACAGAGTCAGCGTGATGATCGGTAGAGTGAGAATGGGCATGGGCAATGTCACTCGATCGCGGCAGCCCGTTCTGGAACCCCTGAAGCGTGCGTAAGCGGCGGATCAACAGGTGCAAGCCGATCGCCGTCACCAACACACCGGAGAATGCACTTAACCAGGGAAACAGTTGCTCGGTCAGGATGAACTGAGAGGTGCCCAGCATCACTAATCCCAGGACAAAAATGCCAGCGGTATGGGTGAGGGTGACCGTTAGCCCCAGGAACAGGGCATGATGAACCTGGCTACGGGCACCGACCAGATAAGCACCTACAATGGTTTTGCCGTGACCGGGAGAGAGGGCGTGCAGTCCACCCCAGATAAACGCGATCGCCAGAGCACCTACAATCGTGGGCAGATTCAGTTCCTTGAGCGTAATCAGGCGGGTGAAGGCATTATTCTGTCTGCCGAGCAACCGCTGTCCCCGTAAGCTGGCGGCTGGTGATGGCAGTGCGAGTGAGTTCGCTAATTGCGCCATTGATGTCTTTGATGTCGCTATCGATGGGTCTGCTGGGAGAGTTGGGTTGATTTGGAAAGCGATCTGACGCTGGTTTAACGGACTCTTGAGTAAATCATTCGGATAGTCGGTCAGCCGCTTTGTGATGCTGGCAGCGGTTAGATTGCCCTGGATGGGAACCTCATCGCTGCTCACGGTGATTTCACGCCAGCCCAACCGTTGAGCGTAGGATGCGTCGGCAAATTCAATTTGTTGAGTTGTCTTGTCGGCGGTCAGCGCTCCCTGAAAGGCACAGGTTAGCCGCAGGGTGGCGAGTCCACCCACACCGGGTGGAAATTCAACGGTTGAGTGGTTCAGCGCCAGTGGGAGCGGCTGCTGGTTACTGCGTAGATCCAGGTGCGATTTAATCTGCTGACATTTGTCGGGCGGGTAGTGGACGGTCTCGGCAGCATCCGCGCTGCGATCGCGATTGGTATCGAGCGGATTGATTTCCTGAAACGCCGGAATCTCCGCCATGTCCAGGACATAATCAATGCCGATCCTGTCCGGTGTCACCTGCAGTCCGGCATAGTGGTTGATGGTGAAATTGCCCAACGGATGGGCCTCGGCGATCGGTACGCGCAGCAAAAACACCAGCGCGATCGCCGCAATCCAGGTGAAGCCATGCAGCAGGGTTCTCATCATGAGTCTCCCAATTTGGAACGATAAACTCAATATTTCTCGGTTTAGTGTTGTCGGTCTAGAGATCCCCCCAACCCCCCCTTGATAAGCAGGGTGGTTTCAAAGTTTTGAAAGGAAACTGTGGTTGCAAAATCCATTGCTTGGGGGGCTGCCCCCAAACCCCTGAATTCAGGGGACGGTTGCGTCCCCCGAACCCCCTCCAAAAGGGGCGATCGGCTCGGTACAAGAGACTTTGGTACACCTAAGCCAGGGAGATGAACCCCAGCTCTTGCCTATTCACCTCAATTCCTTGCGGGGGGTGTGGGGGAGTTAGAACCCCACAAAGCGGG
>JAAUSG010000168.1 GCA_012034055.1 Leptolyngbyaceae cyanobacterium RU_5_1
AGGGAGAGGAGGGAGGAGAGAGGAGGGAGGAGAGAGGAGGGGAGGAGGGGGAGGGAGAGGAGGAAAGTATCTTTTCCTTTCTTTCACTCTCCCATTCTCCATTCCCCATTCCCATTAATACAGTCCAATACAGCTTGTACCAACGTAGGGGTATCGGTTGGGGAATTCCACTCGCGCTGGGGAATGTCTTGTAAGTAGCTGCGCAGGTCGTGATTGAGGAGCGTGTCGGGTTGACAGTTGACTCGAATTGGCAAGATCAGGGGTTTGTTTGTTTGTAAATTCTTTTCTGAAGCATTGCCACGTCGTTGATGCAAACGTTTTGCTCGTTCCAACTCTTCAATCACCATTTCGCTGACGGCGGCTTGACGAGACAGCAGCAGTAGGAAATAGTCACACTCCTGCAAATTAGCATCAATACTGGCTAGCCAATATTGATTACCTTGCATGGATGCAAACGGTTTTTCATTGGACTTTTCATTGGACATGGAGGCGTGGTGACCTGCCATCACGATCGCTTCACAAAACTGCTTCGCTAAACCCAAATCAGGCTCCTGATTGCGATAGCTGATGAAAACTCGCTGCTGGCAAACAGGCGTATCAGAGTGAGAAGATGAGGGGATCAGGGGATGGGAAGATAAGGAAGAATGCCGCTGTATGACTCGTTCCAGCGCACCACGAAACTGTTTCTTCGTGACTTTCTCACCACAGACCTTAGAAAGCTTCTGCCAAAGCTTATAGCCAACGTATTTTTCGACATACTCCGGGTTCGCCGGATAAATCTCGTCGTAGGTTTTCCCGTTCCAGGAGCCAATAAATACCTGCCGCTCCAGATCGTTGAGATATTTTCCGGTATTGCTGTAAATCAGGCGATCGACCAATTCCAATGCTTCCCTGGCGTCCATGCAGCCCTAGCAACCAAACCTGATTGCTTTAATACAAAGATGAGTTAATCGTTAGTAGTAAACTCATAGCTCCACAAGCGCCGCTATGCCCTGATTTTGATGCGAATTAAGAGCCTCTCGACCTCGTTTGAGGTATCCCAGGTAGAGTGGGCGTTGCCCACCCTATGAAGGGTTGTTCAGATGGGGGTTAACTAGATGCACACAAAACAATCCCCCAGCCGTGGTGTAGGCACTTTGCCTGCACATGGAACAGTCGAGACGGCTATCCCACCGTTAATTCCTGTTGATTGATGATTAGCCTTTTGATCGGGATCACACGAATTAATGACCTAAATTGTCATCAGCCTGCCCAAAATCAGCCGCACCCTAAAACATTTACAGATCAAGAGGTTAACGTTGTTCTATTTTTCAGTGAGTATTTGCAAGTAATTTATCACTCAATTCGATAAAATTCAAATCATAAAAGCTTCTATGAGTTTTTATGAGTTTTGTTAAACCGTGATCAGAGCAGCTTTTGAGCAGCTTTTCGATCACAGTTTGTGTTGATCTAAATCACAAAGATTTTGAGATTTCTTGGTTTTCATTTGTGAAGATATTAGCCAAACTATTGACAGAATAGATCTGATTTCTAAGAGGATGTTTGAAAAGGTATGGTCTGTGATGTTAAGCACTCAGTGATCCCCCCTAGCCCCCTTAATAAGGGATTTAGGGGATCTTGCACGCTTTGCGACGGACAGTAGGACTTTTAAAACATCCTCTAAGCTCTCAGCATCTGATCCCCAGTGCATCTATCCGGCAAAGGTTTGCCTAAGGAGGCTATTCAATGTTTAATCCCACAACTGCTATCATTCATCACTGTATTGAGCGTCTTCAAGCAGGTTATCGTCGTGCCTATGGCAACCTCAAACCGGCATACGCTGATTTGGTGGGTCAAGTTGCAACAATAACTTTGGAGGCGATCGCTCATACCGATGCGCTGTACCACAACGTTGAACACACCGTTTTGGTCACCTTAGTGGGTCAAGAAATTCTACGCGGTAAGCAGCTTTTAGAGGGCAATGTCTCCAGTGAAGACTGGCTGCATTTCATCATCTCCTTGCTATGTCATGACATTGGCTATCTCAAAGGAATTTGCCACCAAGATCGGATGGAGGATCAGATGTATGCGACTGGAATAGGCAATGACATGGTTGCAATCGCTCCCGGTGCTACCGATGCCAGTTTAACGGCCTTTCACATCGATCGCGGTAAGCGATTCGTTGAAGAAGCCTTTGCAAGCTATCAACTGATCAACACAGAGGTGATTAAACAAACGATTGAACTAACCCGATTTCCATTCCCAAATGACGAAGCCCACAAAGACACGTTCAACTATCCTGGCTTAGCGCGTGCTGCCGATTTAATTGGTCAACTCAGTGACCCTCGATACTTAGAAAAACTACCCGCGTTGTTCCATGAATTTGAGGAAACGGGTGTGAATAAGAACTTTGGTCACCGCCATCCCGGCGATTTACGGACTAGTTATCCCAAATTTTTCTGCACTCAAGTCGTGCCGTTAATTCAGCATACGTTGCGTTACTTAGAGGCAACGCAGTCGGGTAAGCAAATCCTGAAAACCCTTTACGCTCATGTTGCTATGGTTGAACAAGAACTCGTAGAAATGACTCAAAAGTCAAATCACTGTTCTAAACCTGTTTATACCCAGGGAATGTATCACTTCTTCCTGCAGCAGGATGATGAAATTGAGCGTGAAGCCGAAGCAAACAGTTGCAGGACAATTGAAACAATTGTGCACTCCACTAGCCCTACTTGAGTTTTCGCCCGTAGGGACATTATGTGAGCTGAGGTGTATGTCTCATGAACCCTCCACCGATCCCTCTAATTACAGCAGTTTTCAGATGAATGAACCACAAATCGTAGAGTGGGCATCGCCCAAAACGGTTTGGCACAGAAGCATTCCATGATTTAATGGGCAGTGCCCATCCTACAGAAAATTGCTGTAAATGGGATGCGATCGCTCAAACGAGTTGGCTAATCATAACGCCCAAAGCCGGAATTCCCAGAAGCAGCATCAACCCGGCAGGCATAAACTTGCGAGTTTTGACAAATCGCATTACAAACGCCACCAGCAGAATAACCGTGACAACCGTTGCTACAATCAAGCCCCACGTCTGCCCCTGAAGCTGAAGAATGCCGCTGAGCAGCAACAAGAGGCCGCAACCGCAGCCAGCAATCAACGACACCTTGCTTTTTGCCTGCACATAGCCCAAGACGCCGCCGATGATGGCCAGAACACCGTAAGCGATCGCTGCAATGATACCTGGATTCATGAATAACCTCTCTTAATAAAATGCACGTTGCCGCCACTTGTTTAACCGGGCTTCGCCAATGGAACCGAATGCTCTCGCCTCTGAAATTTGTTGTTGCAGACTGTCAATCAGTGATTTCTGCTCTGCGACCTGTTGCTGGAGCTGATTTTCTGCTGAAGAATGAGCGATCGTAGATGCGACCTGCGTTTCAGTTTTGGCCGCACTCATGAATTGACTTTGACGGGTGACGGCTGAACCAAGGCTGGCAAAGGGCCGCAACTCTGCCAATTGCTGTTGCAGCGTGGCAATCAATGTTTCCTGCTCCTGATATTGCTGCTGGAGCACCTGTTCCGCGTCAGATCTGAAGGCAGCAACGGCAGGTGGCGGAACAGACTGGGCCGTTCGCTTGAAGACCTCTGCCAAAATTTGGCGGGCATCTCGACTGTTGCGACTGATTCCGTAAGCCTGGTTCAGAATCAGCGATCGCTGCAGACGGGGTTGGTTTCCCATCGTCAAATCCTTGTCACTGCTAGAAGCCCCTCGTATCAATCGCAGCGTATTGGTAAATGCCAGCATGGATTGTCCAGCCTCAGTTTTGTAACCCCGGTAGTAGGGCACGATCGTTTCCCCAAAGACCTGCTGGTATTCTTCGCTATCGATATAGGCGTCAATCTCTGCCTCAAAGCCCTCCTCGTCCAGCACCGCGCTGTGATATCTCATCTCGTCGAAATTATCTGGGGCCCGACCCAGCAAATGTTTGAAGTTCAGCTCAATAGCACGGTAGCGATAGCAGTTGTCAAAAAAGCGAGAACGGTACAATTCTGACTTGGCAACTCGGCGCACAAACTCGCGCACACTCAACTCTCCCCGCTTCAGCTGCGATTCAGGAACTACAAGCCGCTCACTTTCCATCACATAGGCATTGCCCAATACCTGCCGATAAACCGCTCGAATGACTATTTCCACCTCTGTGGCCGAATGCTCTGGCCAGAGTCGAACTGGATCGGTCTCATCAAATAGACTAACGCCCAAATTTGCGTCAGGATTAACCACAGGATTCACAAAGGTATTAACCATTTGAACAATCTCCTTTTATTAAGAACCTTTCCTAAATGTCTTGGAACTAATAAGTTACGGTTGCTTGGGCAGAATCTAAACCTGTCCATCAAAGCGCGTGCGAAAGTTGCCGTATTTCAACCAGTACTGCTTCAGATTATGGCAAGGAGTGTGCAGACTGGCTTTTGCTTGATATAAAAAAACTTGACGGTGATCGCCCATCCAAATTTTGTCAATCGGCTCGACCGCAATTACCGTTCCCCCTAACGCGACAACGCATTCTGAAAATCGATCAATGGCGCTGTAATCTACGGTTTCAAAAATGAAAAAATTTCCCGAACAAATTAAATGGCGGCTCCGAATCCAGCACTGCATCTTTTTCTGAGCTTGTGAGGGCAACATTTTGAGTTCAACCTCTCCCAGACTTGCTAGGGGAGCGTCATAGGATAGCTGGAATTTCATGAGCAAAACTCTCCCGTTTTTCAAACCGCAGGGATCCGAACGTAGATCCCCAAACATGCTCGTGAGTATTCACATCCATGCCTTGATCCAGACTGATCCAGGTAGTCTCTGTAATTTCAACATCACTAATCAGATAGGTTTGGCAACCATGACGCTCAATCAGACATAAATTACCGGGTTCTACACTGCCTCGAAACAGATTGCCATCCCGCTTGAAAATCATGGAGCAGTGGTAGCGCCGTTCGATGCAGTCTGGCGTAATCGTGTTGAGAATGTGTAATTCACGAGCAGCACCCGCGTAGAGCATGGCATCGTTTAAGCCGTAGTTTTCGATGTAAATGTGGTCTCCATGATCCACGAGTCGATGGACTCCTTGTCGATAAGGACTCCACAAATCGTAGTCATAGACTTGTTCCGAATAGAAGCCAATCCCAGCGAAAAACTCAAGCGGTAACGGACGAAAGAAAACGTGGATATGCGCGTAATTTTTAGGATTTTCAAACGCCTGTTTATAGTTGCTGAAACTTCCCGCCATCCAACGAGCCAGGGTCACTAAATCATTAGATGTAGTTGTAGAGGTAGTCAATGGGGAAAAGGTCATGGAAAAGGAATGTAAAATAATGCAAAATTAAAAATGTAAGATTAAAAATGGGATTGCTCAAAATTTTTAATCTTACATTTTTAATTCTTTTGACGGATTTCTGAAGAAAATGAGGCTGTAACAACTCCCGTACCGGCACTGGTTTTTATCAGGGAAACTCGACAACGAACATTGGGGTTAATAAACCAAATTTTTTCCTCAGCGGCGGCGCGATCGTACTCCGTTACCAAAACAAAGGTGCCATCTTCGGTCAGGTAGTAGTGACCCACCGCTGGCATTGTTTCGGCGTAGCCTTGATCTCGCAGCAGTTTACCCCGATTGGGCTGATCAGGGTCAGGAACGGGAATCAAGACACAACTACCGGCAAGGACTTCGGACTCATCCCAATCTGATTGTCCGTCCCAGCTCATGCGGAACGGGGAGACTGTTGCCTGAGGAGCGACATCGTAGGACTTGCAGAGGTCAATAACCGCTGGGTCATCTAGAGCAAGGGCAACAATTTCAAGCTCAGACTGCACCGCTTCAAAGTGACCAAATGCCAAATGGTGAACGCTGCGCTGCGATCGCCAACGTCCCAGGGAAGATTGAACAAACTCTCTAATGTCCATCAACTCTTTGGTTTCCGCTTAGATTGTTGCTGTTGCGTCACGTTAAGCAATCCAGGCAACAGCGATACACAACAAACCTACTCTTAATGGCCCACTGAATCATCAATCAACCAAGGGTCAGGACGAACCCTGAATGTTCTGCCTGAGCTTTTCCACCAGGCGGGTCATCAGACTGGGCGTATCAGACGAGTCTGAAGCGTTGGGTTCGTTATTGGAAGGCGAACTTGGCGCTTCTGTTTTGGATGCCACACGCTGTGAATCCACAGATTCTGATCCTAGAGAGTCTGATCCTCCAGACGATTGAGCAGGTGCGCTGTCCCCAACTTCAATAGTTGGAGGCAACGCTTCCGGCGACGGTTGAATTGGCTCACTCTTATCCACTGCACCATCAGAGGTTAAGACTTGCTTAGACTCAACCTTAGAGGATGGTAAAGTCTGGGGTGCCCGTGCGAATTGCAGCGACGAGGAAAGCTGAAAAAGCTCCGACGCTGGCAGTGAACCAGACAGAACGGCGATCCGAATGACTTTACCGTGCTGACGGCTGATGAACTGAAGGGTGCGTGAGAGGGAACGGTAAGGAACTTTGAACGTGCAGTTGCTGACTGGCGCTACGCCTTGCTGACGTAAGCCAGTGACTTCAACCACTAGCACGCGATCGCTATATCCAGTCGTCACCATATCCGATACCTACATATCTGGAGCTCAGCAATACAAGACTGTCATGGGAATTACGCAATTTAGATACCGTCATATTGTAGGGGCGGGTTTAGCAGATTTATTCTGAGTTAACTCCAGAAATCTGGACAAAACCCGCTCCTACAGTGTTTTGGATTCAAGTGCGTAAGCCCTGCAACTATTCTGCAAGTGCGTTTACCATGCAAATGTCTTAGTGCTTTGCTAACAATCACCAGGCACTAAGACACTTCGGTGATGCTCAGAATTTTGCCGCCTGTCTTATGGATGTTTTGGATCTTCTGAGATAGCTGAACATAGCCCACTTCAAAGGTGGCAGCACTCCGAGTCACACGCGGACCATAGCTAACTTTAGAGACCGTGATCCGGAACCGTTTGCCAGTGCTGCTGGACGCACCCGATCCAGCTGCGGGAGCAACAATTTTAGTGGCCCGATTACCACCAATATCACTGATCAGTTTTGCCGATTTACCTGCATCACTGGTGGCAAACCCACGCATCAACGCAAACGTGCGGTTGAACCCGACATTCTTGATCCCAGGCTGCGTCTGATTTCCACGCGCGTAGGGGACAATATTCTCACCAAAACTGAGCGCGTATTCGTCGCTATCAATGTACGAGTTAATCTCCGCTTCGTAGCCTTGACCGATATAGAGTTGCACATGCTGGGAAATTTCGGACTGGTCTTGGGGAGCACGACCGAGCAGGTGCTTAAAGTTCAGTTCAATGAAGCGATAGGGGGAAGCGGTGTCAAAAAAGCGCGAACGGTACAAGTCAGATTGAGCGATCGCTCTCACAAAGCCCCTAACCGTAATATCGCCATTGCGCAGTTGGGATTCTGCACTGGAGAGTCGCTGACTTTCCAACACATGAGCATTGCCCAAAACCTGGCGATAGGCTGCCCGGATGACTGCTTGCAGGTCATCCTCAGTTGCGTTAGGACGCAGTTCAACAGATTCTGCTTCGATCCAAAGTGCCATTATCAATGCCTCCTAAATTGAACTTATGGTTGTGGCTTATTCAAGGTTTGTATGCTGTAGCCGTAGGGTGGGCACTGCCACCCTGTTCCACTAGGCGATCTCGGTAATGCTGACAATCTTGCCAGAGGTGCGATTGATCCGCTGAATTTGCGGAGTCATCTTGCTGGCAGGAACAATGTACTCAGTCGCACTGATGCGACGAGGGCTATCGAATTTTGAGCCAGAGACCACGATCTTGAAACGCTTTTCGCTACCTGAGCCAATCACGGTTGCGGACGATGGCTTAATTGAATTGGCAGCGTTACCCGCAACCGCAAAACGAGCTGGGCAGACTTGACGGCGCTATCAATTTGAGCCGATCCGCGATCGAGCGCAAACATGCGGTTGTAACCGACTTGCTTAGCGTTTGCCTCGCTGCTCTTGCCGCGATAATAGGGAACTACATTTTCGCCAAAGGCTGACTGGTATTCATCACTGTCGATGTAAGAGTCAATCTCAGCACCATAGCCCTCTGCAACGCAGCGCACAATGTGCTCAGAAACTTCTCGTTGATCCTGGGGGGCCCGCCCCAGCAGATGCAGGAAATTCAGCTCGACAAAGCGGTAGGGAGCGCAGGACTCAAAATAGCGGGAACGATAGAACTCGGACTTGGCAACGGCCCGGACAAATTCACGCACGGTGATCGAGCGATCGCATAGCTGCGACTCTGCATTCACCAACCGTTCACTCTCCATCACATGAGGGTTGCCTAAAACCTGCTTGTAAACGGCCCGAATCACGGTTTGGATTTCCTCCAAACTACTGGTCGGCCAAAGCTCAAACGTTGTCAGGGATGCCATTCAATCTGCCTCCTAAAAATGCTCCAAATTGCTCCAATTTCGTTGGTTCTCACGGAACGAAAGCTGGCAATCGGCACTCAAACCATCCGAGATTGATTTTCGAGTCCAAATCACCAACGACCAGCCCATTTGCCAGGCGTTGCAGCTTGCCGACCGATTAAATCGGGGTAATGCTAGCAATCACACCACCCTGCTGGTGAATCCGCTGGTATTCTTGCGACAATTTCTCGTAGGGAACCAGAAAGACCTGGTTGCTGCGACGAAACTTAGAAACCCGATTTACCACGCTGGCTCGATAGCCAGTGACTTCAATCCGATAGACCTTGCCATCCGAACTAGCACCCTCCCCAAGGCGAGTCGGAGCGGTAAACGCTGGAGCACGGAAGGTTGCACCGCCGCTGGCCGGTGAAACCACGGGAGTTGGAGTGGATAGAATGACCAGAGAGTTGAGCTTTGGAGTCTTCCCAGCCAGGTCGCCTTTCAGACTGCTACTGGCAGCACCGCGCACCAATTGAAAGGTGTGGGTGAACTGAACCATGCTCTGGCACGCTTCAGTTTTGTAGCCCCGAATATAGGGCACAAGGTTTTCCCCAAATGTGGTTTGATACTCGTCGCTATCGAGGTAGGAATCAATTTCAGCATCAAATCCTTTCGTATCCAGGATGGTGCTATGGGAGCGCATCTCTTCCAGGTCGAGCGGAGGACGACCCAGAAGATGTCTGAAATTCAACTCGATCGCCCGATAGCGAGGAACCCCCTCAAAAAAGCGCGATCGATACAGATCAGACTTTGCGACTGCACGCACAAATTCGCGGACACTGAATTCACCCCGCTTGAACTGCGATTCTGGAACGGCTTGCCGTTCACTATCCATTACATAGGCATTGCCTAAAACTTGCCTGTAGACGGCCCGAATAATTGATTCCGCTTCTTCATCCGAACGACCGGATACCCATTCAACGGGCGGGGTCTCATCAAACAAACTCACCCCTAAGCGCGAAGCTGGTCCAAAAGCCATTAACACGTATCTCCTGATTAGCGACAGAGTTTATGGAATTGTTTCAAAACGTTAACGCTTCTAAGAATTGTCCATTCAAATCCATTCATCAAACCCTTGATCGGGTTCAAAACAATGCTTGAACTCCTAACGAAAAACTCCAAACCTCAAAATTTACAGTCCCTTTCGAGACTTTATACGCTTTGTTATGATCAATCTTCTTATAAGGGTGCAACCGTAATTGTCAAGATTTGTAAAACTTAATTAGATTGACAATCCCCATTACGCGAACTGCGATCGCGGTTCCCGGCCCAGCCTTCATCCCTTCTGCTCTACACCAAAGCCAACCAGCACCACCTCTTGCATGGGTTCGCCCTCAGTCGGACGCCGATAGTTGAAAATTTTGCGAATCCGGAGCTGGGGGTTGACCAGGGTGATGGAATCCACGGAAACCACGCGAGTGTAGGTGGTCGTCATCAATAGCTCCCGATTTTCGGGATTAAAGCGAAATTGGGACACAATCGGTCGAGATTCCTCATAGGCGCGATCGCGCAAATAATCCCCCTGGACGATCGACGCTTCCTGCTGCTCAGGCACAAACAACATATTCAGGGATTGCGTCACCCGTTCACCCTTTTCAGAAACGGTTTCAAAGTTTAGATAGTACCCAGGCAGGCGTTCCAGATCTGGCGGAGCTGCATACTGGTTATCAGACAGCACTTGAGCCTTGCGATCGACCGTGATGGGCTGGATCACGAATTCCGTGCGCGATCGCTCCACATCCTGATACGCCAGGTAATGGTAGGTGCGCTCTGTCACCCAGGTACCCACACACAGATCGAAAAACTGTTGAAATTTCTGCAGGGAATCCATCTCAACCTCAAAGTGCTTCTGCTCCAGCATACTGTAGCACCGAATACAGAATGGGCAATGCCGATGTAGATGTGCTCTCTGTGCTTGGGCACACTAGAGCTGTCCAGGGTGCTGTAGTGAGCATGAATCCTAATTCGAGTGACGCGATCGCAACATCAACTCAATCCACGATCCGTGCTGAACTGCAGCGCATTTGGGGGTATCCAGATTTCCGTCCTCCCCAGGGCGAAATTGTGCAGTGTCTGCTAGACCAGCAAGATGCGTTGATCGTCATGCCAACGGGGGCAGGTAAATCGATTTGCTTTCAGCTTCCGGCGTTGTTGCAAACGGGGTTAACGGTGGTGGTGTCGCCGCTCGTGGCGCTGATGGAGAACCAGGTGCAGGAGCTGCGTCGGCGTTGTTTGCCTGCTGCCTTGCTGCATAGTCAAGTGCCGACCTGGGAACGGAAACGAACCTTAGCTGCGATCGCTCAACAAAAATTACGCCTGCTTTACCTGTCGCCAGAAACGCTGCTCAGTTCAGCCGTATGGCAGCAATTGAGCCAGCCGGATGTGAAAATCAACGGGCTGATTCTGGATGAGGCCCATTGTTTGGTGCAGTGGGGAGAAACCTTTCGTCCGGCATACTATCGGTTGGGAGCGGTGCGATCGGCGCTGCTGCAGAATAAACCGGAAGGAACGAGAATTGCGATCGCGGCCTTCACTGCCACGGCCGATCCACCCACTCAACAGTCCATCCAACGCCTGCTGCACCTGAACAATCCACGCCTCTTCTGCCTCAATCCGTACCGATCCAACCTCAGCTTAGAGATCCAGACGGTTTGGACACCCCGACAGCGACGCCAACGATTGCTGAAATTCATCCAGGCCAGCACTGGACAGACGGGTCTGGTCTATATCCGCACCCGCCGGGATAGTGAAACCCTGGCCGAGTGGCTCACCCAACAGGGCTTCCAAGCCGCCGCCTATCACGCTGGACTCAGCCCCGATCAACGCCGCCGAATTGAACAAGCCTGGTTGGGTGACACCATTCAATTTGTTGTTTGTACGAACGCATTTGGGATGGGGATTGATAAAAGCGCCGTTCGCTGGATTGTTCACTTTCACACCCCTCTTTTGCTCAGTGAATATGTCCAGGAAATTGGCCGGGCTGGCAGAGACGGCAAACCCGCAACGGCCCTGATGCTAATCAGTGAGCGGACGGGCTGGCTTGACCCGGATGATAAACAACGACGACAGTTTTTTGAGCATCAGGCACACCAGCAACACCGAACGGCACAGGCTCTGATTCGTAAACTCCCGATGCGGGGAGAGGTTGCAACCGTTAGCCGACAATTTAAAGATGGCGCGATCGCCCTTTCTTTGCTGCACAGCAACGGTCGATTAGAATGGCTGAACCCGTTTGAATACGTGATTAAACCCGAGGTAACGTCTGCTGAGTTTGGGCGATCGAATAGCCATGCGGTTCGCCAAATGAATGCCTACTTGACGACCAAACAATGTCGTTGGCGATTTCTACTGAATGCGTTTGGATTTGCATCCGAAGCCCAAACATTCCGGTGCGGACACTGCGATAACTGTCGTCGCTAATTCCAGAAGTCGGATTTCTGTTTTAGTACACAGAATCATTAGTAGGGTTGAATGAACCACAAAGACACGAAGACACCAAGACGTTCTGTGCTTTGTGTCTTCGTGCCTTGGTGGTTACGAAAGCTAATTTTCATACCCTTTGTACGACGTGTCAGGGGAGGGCGATCGCTAGTTCTGATGGTAGCGTTTGCTCCTGAGAAGTCGGAGTTCTTAGGAAAAGCCTGCGTCGCCTTGAATACGTTTGCTCAGAACCCCGACGTTTGAGAACAAGGCAGCGTCAACCAAAACTGACGCGGACTGCCCTCCACGGACGTTAATGCTACCAGGTAAACGGTGCCATCGGTGTCTCGCATCCAGGCATTAGCCTCGACAATGGGGGATGGGGAAGGTGGGGAGGATGAGGGGGATGAGGACGTAATTCTCCTACTTTCATCCGTTCGGCTGATGCTCACGGCAGAAGCCTTCATCCTTCCGCCTTCATCCTTTCCCCCCACCGTTACCCAATCCGCGATCGCCGTCTGACTCTGCAACGGCTCATCTGGACTCAAC
>JAAUSG010000169.1 GCA_012034055.1 Leptolyngbyaceae cyanobacterium RU_5_1
GCCCCTTTGCGATGCAGTGCCAACCCGCTCCGGCATCTTAAAGAATCTCGCTCCCGACTCCTTTTACCATGAGTGGCTTGAGCACTCAGAACCGGACGAGTATTGGGACACGCTTTCTCCCAAAACCTACTTGCGGGACGTAGACCTGCCCATGTTGCATGTCGGCGGTTGGTTCGACACTTTCCTGCGCGGTACTCTCCACCTCTACACAGCAATGGCAGCCCGGAGCGCTTACCGTCAGCAACTGATTGTCGGACCCTGGGCCCATTTGCCGTGGGGACGCAACGTGGGTGCCGTCGATTTTGGTGCAGAAGCCGTGAGTCCGTGCGATCGCCTACAAATCCGCTGGTTCGACCACTTCCTGAAAGGCAAAGACACAGGGCTACTCGACGATCCCGCGATCGCCCTGTTCGAGATGGGCAGCAACCAATGGCGCACCTTTAATGCCTGGAATCATCATCAACCCACGGCTTTCTACCTTGCCAGTATTGGATTGGCGGCGATCGACGATCGCGATGGCATTTTAATTCAAAATTCAAAATTCAAAATTCAAAATTCAACTGACATCCTCGTCCACGACCCCTGGCGACCCGTCCCTGCCCACGGCGGTCATGCTTCAATTCCCTCCGGTCCCCAAGAGCGCTCTACCCTGGACTGCCGCACTGACATTCTCACTTACACCTCCAGCCCGCTCACCGAAGACCTGCACCTGTCCGGAGAGGTTACCGTCAGCCTCTACTGCAACGCTGACACTCCCAGTTTCGACTTGTGTGCGGTTCTGTCGGAAGTTCATCCCAACGGCACCGTTTATAACTTCACGCAGGGCTACATCCAGGTCAAACCCGGACAGGCAACCAGACCACTACCCATCCCCCTGCAACCTACTTGCATTTGCCTCAAACAGGGCAATGCCCTCCGCCTCAGCCTCAGCGCTGCCTGCTTTCCCGCTTATCCTGTGAATGCTGGAACTGGAGAACCTGCTGGCGCAACCCGCTTGATTGATCAGCAGATTATTACTGTGATGATCAGCAGTGGAGGTAGTACCCCTTCTCAAATTGTTCTACCTAAAATTTCTTTTACGCCGAGTTGTACTTACGAGTGAAGTTTGTTGTAGAAATTGTCAGATTTGGTGGGGATCAGAACGGCATGAGGTATATTGTTCGACCAATTCACCCAAAAACCGCAGTCCAGTCAACCAGGTCTGGATTACGCTAACAAATAGAGCGAACACATGAATTACGGGGAATTTTATCTGTAAACCTGGATAGCTACAGTAGACTGGCTACAGAATGTTATAGTTCTTTGTCTGCGAGGCAGCATCAAGGGTGGTCGTGTTTTGTATAGGAGTGATGTAGATCGAATGGCAATAGCATTGAAATCACCGACATTAAGGGCGCTACCGCGCGATCGCCAGTCAGCAGTGCGTCACCGACCTCCACTTCGTTCTGTCAAGGGGGGTGCTCGACCCAGTCAGCAACAGCGCCAACGTCCGGTCAGATCTCCCCTATCGGCTGTTCCTGCCCTCTCTCCCCGTCCGGTTGTCAGGCGATTACCGACTAGCCGTCCCTTACCATTCTGGCTATCGCTGTTGATTTACATTCAGCGCGGCTCACTGGCTGTTGCGTTTGTCCTGGTTACGGCAGCACTGGTCGTGTATGGCAGCACAATTTATATGCAGCAGCTTTGGAGTAAGGAATACGGCAAGCTGAAGATGATGCAGCGCAGCGAGCGCCAAATGATTGCGGTCGGCGAGGGGTTGAAGAATCAATTGATCCAGCAAGCTGAACAGCCTGGGTCGGGACTAGTCCCAAAAACTTCAGAACACACCATTCTTGTAGAACCTGCCGTTGAACGACCTCCCCTACCTGTAAATCCTGTTCTATCTCAACCAGAAGCAACCACTCCTCCTCCGATCGGCTACTAGGGGTCTGTCAAGAATTATTTTGTGGGCTGAAAGCCCACAAAATAATAGCTCTTCACCATTCCCAAGCTCACAAAATCAAAACTGACAAAGCACCAGGAGGGTGTCGCTGTGGGTAGCACTCCGGATTCGCTTCGTTCTTTGCGCCATCGGCAGGCATCTGTAGCCAAATCGCTTAAACCTCCTGTCTGGGCAAACTCTCCTAAAGTTAGAGCACTTTTGGTGTGGGGAGTGTTGATGATCAGCACTGGTTTGCTGGTCATCACTCTCTTCCATGTTCAGATTGTCAAAAGCCCAACGCTACAAGGTCTTGCTAAAAGCCAGCAAATGACTCAATTTCGCCCATTTGCTCCACGTCGCAATATTGTGGATCGGGCGGGTCATGTTCTAGCGCTCGATCGCCCGGTTTATACCCTGTATGCTCACCCCAAACTGTTCAAGTTATCTCAAGACGACATTGCCGAAAAGCTGACGTCTGTTCTGGATTGGTCGGCAACCGACCTGCTCAAAAAATTTGGTGAAGGCGAGACAGGGATTCAAATTGAGTACTCACTGGTCGAAGATGTTGCGAATCGAGTTGACGATTTGCAGATTGATGGCTTGGAGCTGATTCAGCATCAACAGCGTCTTTATCCTTACAAAAGTTTGGCGGCCGATATCGTGGGCTATGTAGATGCTGAACATCGTGGACAAGCTGGCTTAGAACTGAGTCAGCAGAACATCCTGGAGCGCCCTCAGCAAACTGTGAAACTGAAGCGCATGGGAGACGGTTCTGTAATGCCAGACCAGGTCCCGACTGGCTTCCTCAATCAGGACGATTTGCAGCTCCGGTTGACCGTTGACACGCGCTTGCAAAGAGCTATTCAGCCTGTTCTTGAAAACAAGTCAGCGCTGTGGGTGCGAAGCGAGGGGCGGTGATTGTTATGGATGCCCAAACCGGTGAGCTGCTAGCGCTGGTTTCTGCACCCTCTTACGATCCCAATCAGTATTACAAATCGGATCCGGAGCGGTTCAAAAATTGGGTCATTACAGACCTCTATGAACCGGGTTCAACCTTCAAACCGATTAATGTGGCGATCGCGCTCGATCATAAGGCCGTCAAATCTGACACCATCATTAGCAATCCCAGCACTATTGCGATTGGCGAATGGACGATTCAAGGTGGCAGCGGCGGGAGCGATCCCGTCACCGATATCGTGATCAATTCGTCCAACGTTGGCATGGTCAATATTGTGAATCTGATCAAGCCCGACGTATACTATCGTTCACTAAGACGGTTAGGACTGGGCGGCACCGTTGGCATTGATTTACCCTCCGAGATACCTGGTCAATTCAAAGACCGAAAGACGTTTATGGAGACATCGATTGAAAGAGCGGTGACTGCCTTTGGTCAAGGATTTTCCCTAACACCCATTAAATTGGTTCAACTCCATGCCGCTCTGGCCAATGGGGGTAAGCTGGTCACGCCGCATGTCGTCCAGGGATTATTTGACAGTAAAGGACAGCTTTACTGGAAACCCAACTTAACCGCTCCGCGACAGGTGTTTTCCTTTGAGGCAACCAAAGCCATCCTGCCCATGATGGAAGGCGTGGTTGAAGAGGGAACCGGAAAAGCTGCTCAAGTTCCTGGCTACCGGGTTGCTGGCAAGACCGGAACCTCTCAAAAAGCCAACGGCTTCGGGGGTTATTCTGAAAGTGCTTACGTTACCAGCTTTGTTGGCATTGTTCCAGCCGAAAACCCCCGCTTCGTTGTTTTAGCCGTCATTGACGAACCAGCCGGTGAAAGCTACGGCGGAACCGTTGCTGCTCCAGTGGTTAAGCAAGTCATCCAGGCACTGGTAAACCAGCAAGATATTCCTCCCAGTGTGCCAGTTAAACCAGCCAACTCTTCAGAACCAGAGTTGCCGGAAGATGAAGGTGGGGAATGAGGGGATACGGAGGACGGAGAGATTTGAATATCACTCAGCGTTTTGCCTTACCATAAAACTTGGAACTTTTTTACCGACGTTACGTCCTGCCAGGTAACAGTTCTCGCTGCAAGCTTCAGGAGCGCACAATGTTTGCCAAATCTACTATCTACCTGAATAAGAATTCAATCAATCGTAAGATTTTAGCCGCGATCGCGGTCACCTCGACCCTCAGTATCACCCTTCCAGCCCAGGCGGTTTCCCTGGATATCGGGGGTTTGCGATTTAGCGAAGTATCAGGAGATTTTAGAATTACAGGTGGCAGAGTGGATTCCAGCATATTCGTCATTGAACAAGAGGTGACCGGTCCAAACATCAATCTGTTTATGGCAATTGATGGCTTACTCAACGCTTGTCCGGGTGTAGGTGGCTGTTATTTTAGATTTCAATCCGTTCTCACTAACCAGACGGGCACACCCTGGGCTTTGTTTGACCACGAGCTTCAGGAAATTTATGGCGCTCCCAGCCCTGAGGAAGATGGGCTGTCTTTTGCTCAACAAATTCCCCAACTTCGCCCATTTACCTCCAACCGATTTGGAGCCGTGGATGAAGTGATTGATGTGCGGGACTATGTTAATTACTCTGGGGGCGTGGTTGCGCCTGGAGATACGGTTACGTTTAACTACGTGATTGCCGACACCACTCCCCTGAATCGATTTTTCTTACTGCAGCGCCCCAATTTCCAAGCGGGTGGTGGTGGCTTTATCAATCCAACGCCTCAGCCCACCCCCTCGCCCACTCCAGAGAACGGAGGCATCATCGATCCAGAACCATCCCCCAGTCCTGAATTTCCGATCGATGGGGGATCGAATGCAGCCGTTCCTGAACCTTCAACTATTCTGGGGCTACTGCTATTTGGAGCGATCGCAGGCGGCGTAAAGCTTAAACAGTCCCGTTGAGGGAAGACCTGCAAAGCGCTAGCATGGGGAGGCTTAATGTCTGAATGCTTCCATGAATTTAACGGCTGGCACCCCGTTGCAGAACGGTAAATACGTCATCAACCATGTTTTAGGTCAAAGTGTTTTGAGCGTTACCTTGCAGGGAATGCAGGTTCAGTCAAACCGTCCCGTTGTTCTCAAAACCCTCAAGCAGAACCCGCAAGTCAAGGTAGATTTCACTCAGTTGAAGCAACGATTTACCGAGCAGGTGAGTCGATTTGCACAGTGTCAGCATCCAGGCTTGGTTCGCCTGGTCGATTCCTTTGAAGAAGCTGACTTGCCGTTTGCAGTGATGGACTACACGGTTGGCCAAACGCTGCTAGACATTGTGCAAACGAGTGGCCCGCGATCTGAAGAGCAAGCCGTTCGGTATATCAAGCAAGTTGGTTCAGCCCTGGACGAAATTCATCAGCATGGTTTAATTCATCGAGATGTGACGCCGAAAAATATTATTTGTTTGTCAGGCTCAGAGAGTGTTGTACTCGTCAATTTTGGAATTACCCACCCGGCTGTTCTAGGGTGGTCTGATGGATTTGCCCATCCTCCAGCCGGTAATTATGCCGCGATCGAGCAGTACCAGCCCCAACTGTCGCCAACCCCAACCACCGATGTTTATTCCCTGGCAGGTACCCTTTACTTCCTGCTCACTGGGCACGCTCCAGTTGCTGCACCCCTGCGTCACCGTTCTCCCCTCCTTCTCCCCCAGCAATTTTGTCCGGATCTCAATTTAGCGATCGCGTCTGCAATCCTGAAAGGGCTGGAACTGAATCCAAAATCTCGTCCGCAAACCGTTGCAACGTGGTTATCCTTATTAGCGGCGGATCAGGTGTTGCTACCAGCGAACCTGGGCAGTTCCCCCAGTCATGCCTTGCCTCAAGCCTCTGCAAACGGGAATTCTAAATCCGTTTTGCCTGAATCCAATTCGTCTTTGAACGGTAAAACAGTTTCGTCGCCCCTTCCCTCACCGTCCTCAAACGTTAAGCAGCCAGTGGTCGTGCAATCTACCCGCAAACAGTCCATTTCTACCCCTTCCCTCAAGCATCCATTTTTCAAAACGCTTGTTACGGTATCCGCGATCGCGCTTTCCTGGGTTTAGGAGCAGGATTATTGCTCCGGTTAGCGGCTGGCAGCACTGGACCGGGATCTTCCCTCTTTCACACCGAGCAAGCGTTCCCTCCCGTTAAAGATTGGTCCAGTACGGCTACCCCGATCTCACCCTCTCCAGATCCCGTTCAACTGCCAGAACCGAACATCAGACAAGAACCTGCCCCCCGAGTCGTTGAGCCAGAAGCTGCAGCTATCCCCGTCCTCCTCAAACCGTGCGATCAGAATCCAAACCGTCCCCTCAGCCGTCTGCAGTAGAGGTCACCCCTTCCCCCGATTCCGTAGCCCCCCCCAGCCCCGATCGCTCCCAGTCCCGTACCCAGTGCAGTTGCACCAGAACCTGCCAACCAAAACCTGGAACTTTCTCCTCCTCCCTCAACTCCTCCTGCTGAACTTCCACCTCCAGCCAACCTCTCCGCTCCAAAGCAGGATGCGGCTGGAGGAATTCAGTAGCCCTCATCCGCCCATTAACCCTTTTACCCACCATTCACTTAATCTTTACCCTTCCTCCTCCTTTGGATTCAAGGGCAGTTTAAATAGGCGCGTTATAATTCAGGCGAAGCATACAAACGTTTTCTATGAGTAACCCGATTGTTCACGCTTTTTTTGTGGGTAGAGCACTGGCAGAAACACTCTATGAACAGGCAGAAAGTGCTTTGACTGACGCACTGAGTGAGTTCGGTAAGTTTGATGCAGAGCAGCGAGAGCGCTTGCGTCAGTTTACCGATCGCGTTATTGAACGGGCAAATCGGGAAGAAGAAGCCGCTCAGGGGCAGACGACTGTAACTACCGTCCACTCAGAGTTTCAGGCTGCAGATTTGCAGGCGGTCATTGATGAACTCCGAGCTGAGATTGCTCGCTTGCGATCGGAGTTGAAGCAGTATCGCAGTCGCGCGTCCTAGCGCTGTTACATGAACCTTTGATAGCATCAATACATTGACGCATACAGAACAGGAATTCGAGTGTCTGTTTTACCTCACGATTCTGATAGGCCCAGGCAACCCACACCGCCTGGAGCGAACGGCGACATGCACTCTGAAGGTTCAGATGCTCCAGATAATGGTGCTTTGGGTGATGCTGCTCTGGGCAATGGCAAAACGCGGAATGGCAATCAGCCTGGCAAGGTTGTAGATACCAGGGTTAACTCATTTAACCCCAGTTCCTTTCGCTCAACAGCTAATGGTGCTAAACCGGAGGTTGTAGGGACTGGCTTAGATATCTCTTCAGGTGAAATTGATCCGGATAACCATGATGCTAATCAGGAGCAGGCGCATCTTGAGGTTGACTTAAGCAACGCTTCAGACCCAATGCATTCAGATCCGATCGCGACTCAGGAGCAAGACTATTTGTCTGAGGAGGACAGTCGGTGGCTGGAGCGATTCTTTAGTGGTGAGGCGATGGTCTCCGGCATGGCTTCCTTAACCCCAGCGTTGATCGCCAGGCGACGGGCAAAAGCAACCAGAGCAAAATCCTATAACGACAAAGCCTATCGTTGGAACCGTGAACACTACTCTCGGCAACGTCGCTTTATCGATATTTGGGCGTTTATGTTCATGTTGTTGTTTTCTCAGTGGCTCTACAACAAGCCCTGGAGCTACCCTGGTGGCATGACTGAGGAAAAACGAAAGCAGCGACGAAAGGTACAGGCAGTCTGGATTCGAGATACATTGTTAGACCTGGGACCAACCTTTATTAAGGCAGGGCAGCTTTTCTCAACTCGTGCCGATCTGTTCCCAACTGAATACATTGATGAGCTGTCCAAGCTCCAAGATAAAGTTCCTGCCTTTAGCTATGAACAAACCAGAGCAATTATTGAGCAGGATCTCAGCAAACCGATCCAGGAACTCTACCGCAACTTCGACCCAATTCCGATCGCCGCCGCCAGCCTGGGACAGGTGCATCGAGCACAACTCCACTCCGGTGATGAGGTTGTCATCAAAGTTCAGCGTCCTGGGTTAGTGAAGCTGTTTAAAATCGACCTGGCAATCCTGAGAGGCGTCGCCCGCTACTTTCAAAATCACCCGGAATGGGGACCAGGACGAGATTGGATCGGCATTTACGAAGAATGCTGCAAAATCCTCTACGAAGAGATTGACTATCTCAATGAAGGTCAGAATGCTGACACCTTCCGTCGTAACTTTCGCAGCGAGAATTGGGTGCATGTTCCGCGCGTTTACTGGCGATATACCTCCCCCAGAGTTTTGACGCTGCAATATCTACCCGGAATCAAAATTAGCCATTATGAAGCATTAGAAGCAGCCGGACTGGATCGTCGCCAACTGGCTCAACTAGGGGCAAAAGCCTATCTTCATCAACTTCTCAATAATGGCTTTTTCCACGCTGATCCCCATCCTGGCAATATTGCGGTCAGCCCCGATGGGTCTTTGATATTCTACGACTTCGGCATGATGGGGCAGGTCAAAGCTGTCACCCGCGAAAAGCTGATGCAAACGTTTTTCGGCATTGCTCAAAAAAATGCCGATCAGGTGATTGCTTCACTGACGGACTTGGGAGCGCTATCACCCACGAATGATATGGGGCCGGTGCGTCGGTCAATCCAGTTCATGCTGGATAATTTCATGGACAAACCCTTTGAGAACCAATCGGTCAGCGAAATCAGCGACGATTTATACGAAATTGCTTACGGCCAGCCGTTCCGCTTTCCGGCAACGTTTACCTTCGTCATGCGTGCCTTTTCTACACTCGAAGGCGTTGGCAAAGGTCTTGATCCTCAGTTCAACTTTATGGAGGTTGCAAAACCGTTTGCAATTCAACTTATGACCAATGGAAATCAAACGTCGGAAACGGGTAGTATTCTAGGTGAACTCGGCCGTCAGGCTGCTCAAGTCAGTAGCACTGCGTTCAACCTACCTCGTCGGATTGAAGATACGTTAGAGAAATTAGAGCGGGGTGATATCCGGGTTCGCGTCAGATCCACTGAAACGGATCGCACCTTACGCCGCCTGAGTGGTGTGAATATGGGTACAAACTATACACTATTGGTTTGTACCTTTATCCTGTCAGCTACGATTTTATTGGTCAGTGGCTTTAAGTGGATCGCACTGCTGGCAGCTATAGCAGCAGGGATTACTGGGTTCATCCTGATCCGTCTGCTGATTCGGATCGATCGAGCGGATCGAATGCCTTAGTGCGTCTACTGCTAACGATTTGGCAGCCTGTCTATGAAACGCTTGTTTAAGGGGATAACAGATGTTGGTCTTCTCCGTACAGTCAATCAAGATGACTATTATGTAGATGCGGAGGGACGATTTTTTATTGTTGCAGATGGCATGGGTGGACATGCGGGTGGTCAAGAAGCCAGTCGGATTGCGACAGAGGCGATTCGAGAATACTTAGATATTCACTGGGACTTCATGGACTCGTCCGAAATTATCTTAGAGCAAGCCTTTCTGGAGGCAAATCAGGCAATTTTGAAAGACCAGCGGCAGCATCCTGAACGCTCAGACATGGGCACAACGGCGGTTGCCGTGATGTTCAGGAATGAACAGCTTTGGTGCGCTCACGTTGGCGATTCTCGCTTGTACCGTTTGCGGGGTGCCAAACTGGAGCAAATCACTGAGGATCATACCTGGGTTGCTCTGGCAATAAGAACAGGAGAAATTACACCAGACCAGGCCAGGGTACATCCATGGCGGCACGTACTGGCCCAATGTCTGGGTCGAGATGACTTACGTCAGATTGATATTCAACCGATTCAGGTGCAGTCAGGCGATCGCCTCTTGCTGTGCAGCGATGGACTGACTGAAGAACTGTCAGACCATCTGATTGCGTCTCACCTGAAATCGATTCGCGCCTGCGAGAAAGCCGCAACGGCTCTGGTCAATGCTGCCAAAGATCGCGGCGGACGAGACAACATTACGGTGATTGTGGTGGCAATGGATGGACGAGGCTAAATCCTTACCTATTCATTGCTGACAAACCCATTCGGTGGAGCGCTGCTGGATGATTCCAGGGCTGCCTTCAACGTATGCCAGGTCAGGGTTGCACACTTAATTCGAACCGGGAATTTGGAAACTCCCTGCATCACGTTGAGCTTACGGAATTCGGAGGGAAATTCAACTCCACCTTTCATCATATCTTGAAAGCGCTGCACCATCTCAAGCGCTTCGTTCACGTTCCGACCCGTCAACGCTTCTGCCATCAAGTCTGCCGATGCCATCGCGATCGCACATCCCTCTCCTTCAAACCTGACCTCTTCGATGCGATCGCCCACTTCATTCAGATTCAGCGTTAACTCAATGGTGTCTCCACAGGAAGGATTGTGCCCCTTCTGATAACGATGGACAGGCTCTGCCTGACCTCGGTAGCGGGGTTTTTTATAACGCTCCAGAATAACTTGTTGATAGAGATCGCGCAGGTTACCCAATGATGTCATGAGTCAATCGCATCAAATCGGTTCATCTTTCTTTACTCTAGCAGGACTTACACTAATGACTGAAAGATCTCCACCTGTAATTTTTTTGGTGATGGATGGCCTCTGTAGGGGCGGGTTTGGTAGACAATCTGGGGATCTTAGCGAGACCTTTGACAAAACCCGCCCCTACGTCACCGGAAAATTTACAGCAGCGGGTGTTGGGTTGACGCAGGAAACCCAACCTACCTACGGTATCTTCAATTTAAATAAAGCCACTTACTTACCATAAATCTCAGAATTTCCTTTGAAACAGCAACTGCATAACCGTTATTATTCTGGTTTAAGGAAGCAATCTGTGAGTAGCCCAATCATCACAAAGACCTCTGTGCTCCTGGCTTTCCAGCTTCGACTACGAAGGCAGCCAGGGTGCGAATCGAACTTTGTTTCTGCTTCACGGTATCCACCGCACGCAACTCACTCAACCAGCGATCGCGCGTGATCGTACAACGCACATAGCCTCGCAGCCGACTTTCAAAAAACTTGATGTGGGGATTATTGGGTAACACAGCGGAGACGCGATCGTCGGGAATGCCATTGGAACTGATTGAGGTCCCAACAAATTCACTGGCAAGAATGGGTGAGGCGGGGTTGCGAAAATCAGATTTGAGATCCGTCACCCAAAAAGAATGAATATCACCGCCCAGAAAAATCGGATTGGCAGGCTTTCGCTCTGCCAGGGTATTCAGCAATCGCTGACGAGTCGCCGCATAGCCATCCCAGCCATCACTCCAAAAGCTCTCCTGAGTATCTACCGCCTGCCGTAACTCTGCCACGAGATACTGCTGTGCAATCACATTCCAACGGGCTTTGGACGTAGTGAGTCCATGCAATAGCCAGTGTTCCTGTTGAGTTCCCAACAGCGATCGCGGCGGATCTAATCGTTCCTGGCAGTTCGTCACAATTTGCCCGCCACCTTTTCCGTTGGCACAAGGCTGATCATCCCGATACTGGCGAGTATCTAAGACATGCATCTGGAGTAGCGCACCCAATTGAAAGCGGCGATAGAGTTGTAAGGCTGATCCCGTAGGTTTGGATTCTGGACGCAGCGGCAAATGCTCGTAATAGGCTTGGTATGCGGCTGCCCGCCGCTGCAGGAAGTTCGTAATCGAGTCAAAGTCTTGGGATTGGGCATTAGCATAATCGTTGTCAACTTCGTGATCATCCCAGGTGCAAATGAAGGGAAAGACACGGTGGGCTGCTTGCAAATCTGGATCGAGTTTGTATTGAGCATAGCGCCGCCGATAACCTGATAAATCAGTGGGTTCAGCCCCATTGTGTATTCGTGTCAGATTGGGCAAGGGAATCCCTGCACCTTCATAAATGTAGTCGCCCAGATGCAACACAAAATCCAGGTCTTCTTCTGCCATGTGGCGGTAGGCATTGAAGTAACCATGTTCATAATTCTGGCACGAGGCAAAGGCAAACTTGATGGGAGTCAGGGGAGATTGCCTGGTGGGTGCGGTTTTGGTTCGCCCTTCAGGACTGATTTCACTGTTGGCTGAATTCCCCACTTTGAATTGATACCAATACCAGCGATCGGGGCTTAATCCATTCACAACAACATGCACTGCATGGGCAAATTCCGGTGTTGCCAAGGTGGTGCCACGGGCCACCACCTGACGCATCTGCTCATCGGTTGCGACTTGCCATTGGACGGGAACTGGGGTGCGAGAGAAGGGGCGATCGCTGAGTGGATTCGCAACCAATCGCGTCCATATCACCACGCTATCCGAGCGAGGATCTCCAGAGGCAACCCCCAGCTTAAATGGATAATCGTTCAGCCAAGGTGAAGTGGATTGAGCAATGCCCTCCCATCCCTTCTGAGCTGTGACTAGCCCGATTAAGGTTCCGCCTGCACCCAGAAGCAAATTCCGTCGTTTCATAATGATTCCTCTGTACTGAAAATGAGTTCGCACTCAGTGACATCCTCCAGACGCTCACCCGAAGCGGGTAGAGCGCTGGCTTCCCAAGATCGCTCTTGAGGTTTCCTGCTTCATCGGGGTTCCCAAGCAACCGTCCTCCACAGGCAGTATCACCGTCTGTCCA
>JAAUSG010000170.1 GCA_012034055.1 Leptolyngbyaceae cyanobacterium RU_5_1
TTCGTCTTCGCGATCGCTCAAGATTTGTCCTTTGTAGATGCGATCGCCTTGAGTGATCTTGAGGTCTTTGGGATGGAGAGGGTGACTCGTAGGGGAATCAGTCGGGGCTGCCCATCCTCCCCTGTTGGTGTGGACAGAATGATTGGAGTGGGGTTGGTCTCTGGTGGATGGGTGATTGAGTTCCCCGTTGAGCAACCCATTAGAAGTATCAATAGCAATACGCTTTTCTGCATAGGAACTGGTTAGAAGATGGGGTGTGGGGTGTGGGGTAAATGATTTCGGCGATCGTCGTTCTAACTAATGCGTCGAATTACGACTGAGCCTTGAATCCAGATGTCGGGGAGTGATTGCAGATCAGGAACTGTGGCGCTTTCGAGGGTGAGTCTGGCTTCTTTGTCGTTGATGTGTTCGACTTTGATGGCGGTGTCGTATCTGGGATCACTCTGACTGGATAACAGTGTTCCCTCGTCGGTATGTAGTTCCCCAGTGACGTAGCTGTTTTTTCCAATTGCCTCAATCAGGGATGAGAGGGGCACGATCTCAGGAACTTGAATGGTTTGGTTGGATACTTTGATCAGCCTGCCTAGTTCGACCTGCACTCGTGTGGTGCGGATGTTGGCTTGCATGGCCGTTCCGGCTCGGTATCGGTGTCTCTGGTTGTCTTGCACAATCAAATCAGATTCAGAGGCACTCCCGATGATTTGCATCCGTTCCTGGTTTACGGGTTGCTGGGTGGCCCGATGGAATCCGGTAATGATGGCATACACTTCGCGATCATTCGCGTAGCGATGGTAGGTATCGATCGCTCCAGCGCTGGACCCTAACCAATTGGAGAAACCGACCAGAGCACCACCTCCCACATTCATCACCAGGGTGAGAGCCAGCATCAGGGCTAACAGTAATTGGAATAACCGTTCGGTAATGCTGCCCGTTTTCAAGCGGAAGGTTGGGTCGAGGGGGAAGACTGCCCGTTTGAGGGAGGGGTAGAAGATGGGAACTCCGGTCTTACTGGCAGCATCCAACAGCCAACCGCTGAAGTATCCGATCGCCGCTGACCAATACCACATCGAGCCGACCCATAGAAGAGGCAGGAAACACACCCAAGCGATCGCAGTTCCCAATATGGAATGAGTAATCTGGCGATGCCCTAATCGGGAAACGATCGCGGAAATGGGAAACAGGATGCGACCGATATGGGAGTTGGGGGTATCGACATCGGGGAGTTGGGAAGCGATCGCGCAGATCAATAACATCCTGATGTCATAAGTACAGAGGGTGAGGGCTACGACATTGATGCTGAAGATCGCGTGGGTGGGTGCCATCATCGCTGACCAATCCTTGTGTGTTTCTTGTTCATGCGAGATAGCAGGATGAAAGCAACTCGGAGGGCGATCGCGGCCATGCCGCCGATGACGACCAGGTTCTTATCGCTCATCCCTTGTCCAATAAATCGCAGCAGGATGATTCCACACAGTGCCACCATCACAGCCGGTGTCAGGTCGATCCATTCCGCCTGGTCTGGGTCATCGTCTCCCTTCACATCCCAATCAATCACCGAGCGAATCAGAAACTGTGGATTTCCATTTCCCCGTACTGCTAACTCCCGCAGTTGTTGCTGAGACAGTTTCACCCGGTAGTGTCTCGCAGATGCACTCACTAACTTGATGGACTGAACCTGGTCAAGTGGTTTTAATTCCCAGCGAGGAAACTTCAGGTACATCTCTTTCTTAGGTGGAAGTGTACCGACTAACAAAATCACTGCCGTCTGCTCCAACCACACCTCAATGTAGTTTCTGAGCTGTACTGGGATGCTATGGGCTTTGTCGATAATCAGGACTGCATCTTGCTGTACCAGAACTGTACCGATCTCCTTGAGCAACTGTGATTGAGTAATCCGTGTACCATTTCCCTTTTGCGTTTCAATCTCCAGTACTCGGCACAGCTCCTTAATGAACTCCCCCTGCGGTGTTGTCCACGGAAAGTAGTACACCTTCTTCCCAGCCTCCGTCAGCAACAGACACACCCGCTGTGCTAAAAACGTCTTACCCACACCCCCAGAACCGAATAGCAGCAGGCTTCTTCGCCGATTTAGCACCCCAAACAAATATTTTTCTTCACTTGACCTACAGGACATGGTGATCACAAGGTCATTTTGCTGTACGGTTTCGCCTGTGCGACCTAGCCATTTGACCATGCGCTGTCGATGCTTCTTGGTCCGCTTGTCCCAGAAGTTCTTGACGATCGCCCGATAGGTCTTCTTGCCCCTTTTGATGGTGCGGATGAATGGCATGTCTACACCACGATGTCTCGTTTTTTCTTCCAGGCGGCAATAGTACTGCGGCTACAGCTCTTCCCAGTGCGATCGAACACATAGCCAATCAAGTCTGGATAAGTTCGATGTCCCAAATCCCAGGCTTCATCCAGCAAGAGCTGTACTGTACTGCTCCTCCTGCTTGGGCGGTGCTGTACTGTGAGAGTTTTTAGCTGGGGTTCTGGTGGTTCAATCGATGGTTCTGGGGTAGAGCGAGGTGCCCTTCGACGTGGCTTACTCTTTGCTCTACCCAACCACCGCATGAGCAAGCGAACCAGTTTCTTAAGCAGTTTCATAAGATGTACCACTCGATAGGTGTGATGAAGTTCAGCCCTACTCAAAGAGCGCATCATGAAACCGCTGGTACGTTCTTGAAGTTCTGCTTTTTCCAGTTCGAGATCATCCGGCGACTGCAACTCTTGCCAGTTTTTTCCTTCACGTACTCCATCAACCCGGTGTAGGTAGTCACCCCAGTTGACCAGGCCTCGTTGAGGGCTGCATCCACTTCAGTGGCACGGTCAATTTCTGCGATCGCTACTGGTTCAATCGCAGGTTTAGCAAGTTGGATTTCAGGTGTCAGGTCGTAAATTTCAGGCTTGGGGATCTCAATCTGGGGTGTGAGGTCGTGAATCGCGATCGCGGTAGATTGCTCCTCGGCTGTGGATGGCAGTACAGGTGCAACGGGTTCAAGCTGTACGGTTGAGTGAACCTGTACGGCTGCAGTCTGTTTGGGTTTCAGGTTGATAATGGGAGCGTGATTTACTGCTCTGCGTTGGGAGGGTGGCTCACAGATTTTCAGGATCAGAAAGCCCACCACCTTCAGAGCTTTGGACAGGAACACGAATAATCGAATCAGTTGATGCATAAGTACCCGCAGAATTCTCAGATACGGGTACTGACCAATCTGTACTGTGTACTACCGGGAAACTACTGGTTTCGCCAGCGAATAGTACCGCTTACGACGGTTTGTAACAGATCGCAATACTCCCTCGATTAATAGATTCTTGGTCTGTCGTCTCACCTGGTCGTAGGTTAAGCCGCTTCTTTCTACCAATTCTTCTCGGCTGACTTGCTCTCCGGGTGAGATAAATCTGAGCAGCAGCGATCGCGATCGCTCCCCCTGCTTCGTCACGGCATAGATCGAAATGACGATCTCCCTTCTCTCTCTGCTCATAAGCGTTTCACGTAAAATCTAGCTCCAGTGTTTTCAGTCCTCCAGAATTTTGCTTCCTCGTCGTCGGTCGATTTTTCTAGTACACTTAGGTGATTTCCAGTACAGATGACTTGAAAGGATTTACGGTTAATGAGACGTAATTGCCCGAAGTTTGGTAGACCAATTATTGGAAAGAACTATGGAGCTTATTTTACAGCCATTCCGAGTACTCAGCTTTTACCTTGGGGTAGTAGGGGTCGTGGGTTCAAATCCCGCCGCTCCGATAGGTGAAAACCGCTTTTAGGGGCGGTTTTCGAGTTTTAAAGAGTTGAGGTCGTGAGGGGCGCATTCTCAATAAGGAGCGTCAAATTTGGTCAAGTTTGCTCAAATATGGTCGCTGATTGAGATTCAATTGAGATCCAATGTCTGGATGAGATCTCAATGGCTAAAACGAAGGCGCAGAAGGGAACAGTGATTGTTCGGGCGGTGAAGGGGCGGCTGCGGTTGGTGTGGTCGTTTGGTGGGAAGCGATATTTTTTTGCGCTGGAATTGGTAGACACGAAGGCGAATCGGGCGATCGCGGAGCTGAAGGCGAGGCAGATTGAGCGGGATATGGTGAATGAGTTGTTTGACCCGACGCTGGAGAAGTACCGGGCGGCGTATCAGCGTAAGGGATCAGGGACGGCGGCGGAGATTTTTGAGAAGTACATTGCGTATAAGGCGAAGACGCTGAGGAAGCGATCGCTGGAGAAGTACACGTTTACGCTTAGCTATGTGCGGCAGTTTTTTAAGAAGGAACCGGCGACGGAGCAAAAGTGTGAGCAGTTTAAGGACTGGCTGGCGCAGCGGATGGAGCCGATTACGTTGAAGCAGCGGGTGAGTTTTTTGAAGTCGGCGTGGGCATGGGCGATCGAAAAGAAGCTGGTGAGTGAGAATCCGTGGGTTGAGGCGTTGCGGCAGGTGAGGGTGCCGCCGAAGCAGCGTCCGAATCCGTTTACGCAGGAGGAACGGCAGCGGATTATGGCGGCGTTTCGGCAGAGTCACTATTACGCTTACTATGCGGATTTTGTGGAGTTTGCGCTATCGGCGGGCTGTCGTCCAGGTGAGTTGTGTGCGCTGCGCTGGCGGCATGTGAGTGAGGATTGTGGGGTGATATGGATTGGGGAGGCGTATAGCCGGGGGGAACTGGGACCGACGAAGACGAGTGAGGCGCGGTTTCTGCGGCTGACGGCGCGGTTGCAGGGGTTGTTGCGGGGGCGCGATCGCCGGATGCGAAGTCGGATGATTTGGTGTTCCCGGCTGCCAGGGGTGGCTATATTGATGACCACAATTTTCGGAATCGGGCCTGGAAGTCGGTGTTAGAGGAACTGAGGATTGATTACCGGAAGCCGTACACGATGCGGCATACGTTTACGTCGGGGGCGCTGGATGCGGGGTTGTCGCCTGCAGTGGTGGCGTCGCTAACGGGGCACACGGTTGAGACGCTGTATCGGCACTATGCAGGGAATGTGCGTGGGTTGGTGGAACTGCCGGAACTTTAGCTTGATTTGAACTCTTTTCTGGCGTCTGAGATTGCCTGGTTGATGATCACCATCATCTGCTCGTTACCTGTGGGGGAGTCTGGGTGGTAGTAGGCTGCCAGTTTGCGGTAGGCGGCTTCGACTTCTTGAGGGGTGGCGGTGGATGAGATGTGAAGGGCGGTCCACCAACCTTCTCCGTGACGGTCTTCTTTGGGTGCTGGTAGGTATGCCTGATAGCCGCGAAAGGCTTGTTCGATGGTGCCGACTCCCCAGCGCTGCTGACCTCGTAGGGCATCGATGTGTTTTGCGATCGCCCAGATGTTGTCTTCTACTCGGTCCCAAGCATCGCAGGCAAGTGCCATGTCTTGGTTGTTGAGTTAGAAGTAGGCTGCAACTCCTTTGTCGTCTGGGATTTTGAATCTTGCGTAGGGGAGACCGTCGCTGCGGAGGGGGATGTTTGTGGAGAGGATGACTTTGCTAGCACCCAAGAGGTTAAGTTGCCGGAGGAGTTCGTCTCGGCACTCGGCAAAGGTGCGATCGCGGGTTGGGTTGAAGCGGCTGCGTTGTGGGAATTTGGTGCGCTGCCAACCCAGGGGATAGTGGAGTGGGTATCTGAGGTTTTCGTTAGTCATGCAACTCCTCGGCCGCGTCGTTTGGGTTGGTTGCGTTTCAGGTAGGCGGTGTAGGCTTCGATGGCGGGCAGGTGGGCGCTGGGGTCGCCGAGGTGGGCGAGGTAGTCTTCGAGCAGGCGCTGATTGAATTTTATGGCTTCGTGTTTGTTGCGCTGTACCCAGTGGATGTCTTTGTGCAGGTCGGTTTTCATGCGACGACGCAGGGTGGATTCGCTGCAGTTGAGGATGGCACAGGCTTGGTGTTTGTCGATGAAGGGATATTCGGTGGTCATAGCCTGTTGAGGGGAAGTAGGGAGTGAGGGAGATGAGGGGATGAGGGAGATGAGGGGGAGTGGGCGAGTGCTAGGGAGATGGGATGGGATGGCTGGGTGCGATTGGTGGGGTGCGATCGCGCCTGGATGAATTTCAGGATTTCGGTGTAGGGATGGCGATCACTGACCATTTGGCGAACGCCGCTGATTAGATGGTTTTGCAGGTACTCTTTGCGTTTCACCCTTCGAGTTGCGCACCGTGATCCGTCATCGCTGAGGGCTTCGACTTCATACCAGCAGTAGTAGAAGCTGGTGCAAGGAACTCGGCGTTTGGTGTTGCCTGTACGTTGTTCGATCCAGCCGGGTGGCGTTGCCTTTTTTGGAGTGGCGGCGGTTGGGAGGTGGGGAATGGGGTGTGGGGTGTGGAGTGTGGGGTAGGGCTGGGGAACTTGGAGTCTGAGTTTGTGTTTGGGGGTGAGGGGGTTGTTCTGGGGTATACGGTTCCAGTTCCTGGATGGGAAGTGTGTCCCAATGTCCGTCGTCGAATTGGCAGTATCTCAGATGTGGCTGGTCAATGACTCCACCAACGACGGTTCCTGTTTTTCCGTTCCATTGAAAGGGGTCGCCGTATTTCCATTTCTCTAGCTGTCTGGGGTCTGGGTTTTCGATCCAGAAGCGCTCGACTTCGGGAAGGAGGGATTCTTGGAAGCCTGCCAGGACTGAGTTAACGCTTTGCATGTCATACCCCCTTGATTCGGAGTTGTCCAAGTCGTTCGCGTTTGAGCCGTTGTTTGGTTGCCATTGCTTTGAGGTCGTAGCGGCAGTGACAGGGATTGCAGAGTGCTTTGAGGTTGGAGCGATCGCAGTTGGGTGGGATGTGGTTTAGGTGAGCACAGGTGAGCATGTACTGTCGGGGTCTGGCAACTTTGCAGTGGGCGATCGTCCAGTTCATGCGGATCAGGAAGTCGGTCCAGGATTCCCCAGGCTGCATACAGGAACTACCGCAAAATTCACAGCTCCAGCCTGATTCCTCTTTCACTGCGAGGGCGATCGCGTCCCAGTTGTTGGGGTAGAGGTCACGTTGCATTGGCATCCTGTACTCCTTGTGTTGTGAGGCGGAATTGCCAGTCTTTTCTGAGTAGCAGTAGTTCCTCGAGCTGGTCGTGCCAGCCTGCGGACCAAAGTTCTTGTAGTTTCCAGAGGGCGAAGGGGCGATCGTCGTTGAGGAGGGCGTGGTCGATTGCGATTGAAATTTGGGCAATGTTGGGAGGTTCTGGTTTTGGTTCCTGGCGTTCTCGTGCTTTGCGCTTGGCGGCATTGGCGGTGAAACCGCGTCGCAATCCGGCAATCAGCATTCCTCCGGGGTTTCTGCAGTTCCCCTTGTTGCGCTGTTCGATAACGGCGCTGATGGAGTTTTCCACAGTTCGGCGGGCGGCGGCGGAACCTTCCTGAAAGACAAGGGAAACAATTGTTTCTTGAATTGTTCCATTTGGTCTGATTTCGGCTTCTTGCACGAGTTGCATGAGGGCTGAGACTTCTTGCTCTAGGGGGTCTTGGCTACCTGTACCAAGTTCCTCTCTGTCTAGCTCTGCAAAAACAGGGTGGGTGGTGGGAGTCTCTGTTCTTGTTGTTTTAAAAGATCTATTAGATCTGTTTGGTACATTGCCGTTTTTGAAACTGCCTCCCTGAGCGGGTTCTGGATCGACGTTTGGATCTGTTTGGCCGCAATGGGATCCATTTGTCGGCGTTTGGATCGTTTGATCCAATGTTGGATTTTTGGATCCGTTTGTCGGCATTTGGATCCCTTTGCCCGTAGAATTTTGTGGAAAACTACCTATAGCGGTTGTGTTGCGTGTTCTCCAGGCTTTAATCTCGAAGTCGAATAAGCCGCAGTCTTGCAGTTTCACGGCGGCGCGTTGGACTGTTCGGTGGTCGCAATGGAGGGCGATGGCGATTTCTTCTGGAGGGGGAACGTCTATCCAGCGCTTTCCGTAGGGGTCAAGTTCGTAGAGGTAGAGCCACAGCTCGTATTGCAGTCCGGTAAGCTTGCGCTGCCTCACGTATTGAAGTAGCGAAACCGGAATTGTGACAAAGGGTTCCCGCTCGTCGGAGGGAAACTTCTGTGTATTTGTCATAGTATGGAGTTAGATTTTGTGATACCTTTTCTAACCCCGCTTCTACATCAACAGAGTGGGGTTATTTTTATGGGCTGACGCATTCAGGAAAGATGTTGGTTCAGTTTTCGCGGGGTAGATGACCTGATGATTGCGCTGCACATTTGCACACGGTTTTGCCGTTATCGCAAAGGTCGCAGGTTTCTGCTCAATGCTTGGCTTGATTAGCCAATCTAGGGTGTTGTCTGGTAGCCATCGTCCTATCGATACCTGGCTGGATTGTCGGCCGATATTCATGATGCACGCCTGATAGTTCTGGGGTTTGACGCTTCAGGTACTCTTACAGGGGCGATCTCACTGGGTTCTCCATAGTGGAATCGCATCCCTTTTGGCACTGCTCCAGAGCTTGCTTGATATCGGGCTGCGATCGTTTGTAGGAGCGTTGAAACCCTGCTCATCCAGCTTGCTGTCCCAGGTTGGTGAGATAGAGGGTGAGGGCGTCCTCGATGATGTCGCTGGCGTCGCGTTTTTCGCGGACTGCCTGGATTTTGGTGGTTTGCCAAAGACGGGGATGGACGCGGACGGTAGTGGTTTCGCGTTCTGATTTTTTCATTGACTGTGAACCTGTAATCAACTGATTACAGAGATATAACATAATCAATTAGTTAGGTGTCTATTCACCAAATGCTTGAAAATCTGATAAAACAGGGTGTGTTGATCGTTGCTGGATTGTTTGTTGTGGATGAGAAGGTGTTGCAGCGCTATGCGGAGGTTGTCAAACAAGCTAGAGGCAAGCGATCGCAGCGTGAATTTTCGGAACTGCTGGAGGTTAGTCAGTCCACGGTTCACAATTGGGAAAATGCAAAGAATGCTCCGGATCTGGATGGGATTGAGAAGATCGCCCGAATTCGTGGGCAGTTGCCGGAGGAGTTAATTACTGAAATTTATGGGCGTCAGTCTGAGACCAGTCTGCAGGAACGGATCAGCTTGATGAGTAATCGGGAGTTGGCGTGGTTGATGACGCTGATTGCTCAGAAGTTGTCTGAGTAGGTTGTTGATTTCGATGGGCATTGCTGTGGGCAAGGGAGCCGGTGATGACGTTGGGGAGCGCGATCGCGCTGTGCGCCTTCTTGAACTGCAAGTGACGGCAGAACAGAGCTTTAGGGCGGGCCGGTAGACCCAGGATGCAGTGGGTTGCGCCAACTGGTTCGATGTCCACTATCACCCATAGGAGTCAATTAACTCATGTTCTTGCTTTCTACTTCCATCTCCATCCTTCATCCTTCATCCTTCCTGCTACCTCCCTCAGCCTGATTGTCATTCTTGAATGGCTGCAGACCAAGCTGTTGTTGCAATGCGACTGGCACATTTTTTGGCAGTCTTTAATCCTTGCACATTCCGCCAGGACGTTTCTGCATTCCAACTGATATAAGCAAGACCTGCCCCATCCAGAATCGCCCCATCCAGAATCGCCCTATCCAGAATCGCCCTATCCAGAATCGCCCTATCCAGAATCGCCCCATCCAAATCCCTACCCATCAAGATGCAGTTTTCCAGGTTGAGGAATCCCAGGCACGATAAGGCGAGAACATTCTCTCCACCCATGCGCTGTCCCTGTATTCTTACTAACCAGGCACCAAAGGCTTCGGGTGAGGGGTGCTCAATTTTGGAAGGCTGGTTTGTATGACGGGCACAGGCATTCAAAACTGCCAGCAGGGATTCTTCGGCATGGCGAGCTTGACGGTTTTCTTCGTGGTAATCTGGGCGGGGCGTTAACCGCTCCATTGGCATTCCCTGGCGCAGCATTACCCCAAACAAGTGAGCCAGGACTTGTTGCCATCGCGCTACTTGGTCCGGGTCATGTAGCTGCATCTCGTTGCAGACGAAGTTGAACAGGTAAACATCCATTTCTGAGGCACCACAGAGGGCAGCCCAATGGGCCAGAGCATCGCGTTCATCCCAGCCCCGATCTAAATCTTGCTGGTGACTGTCTAGCTCAGTTGCAATCCGGGCAATGCCGCGAATGATGCGGCGGGCTGTGAGATATTCGCCAAAACTCTTGTGCGTGAATTCAAAGGTTTTGTCACCGTCTCGCAGACTCCCACTTTGACGAAAGTAGAAGGCTGTCAGTAGCCGAGTCACTCCAGTTTTAGCGCCCTCTTGAAACACTTCCAGTAATTTCTTCAGTCCGCTACTGTCACAGTGTTTTTCAATGTCTTGCACGGTGGTTGTGCGTCCATCTCCATGCCAGGAGGACAGCGCAATTTCCTCCAGAATTCGCCCAAAGTTTTCCCGACTGACATTTTGCAGCGTGGGATGCTGGTAGCCTGCCCAGGCTCGCTCATAGATGGCATCCAGCAGGTCAGCATAGATTTGATTCAGATTGCTGGTTTCGGCAAAGTTGAGGTGTTCTCGTCTATAGCTGAGGGCTACCAGGTAATTCAGCAATGGTTGCGCCGTGATTTCTGTGAGGTTGTCGTGCTGCAATTCGGTTGGCAGACCTATATATCCCCGATCGCTGACGGTTCCATACTGTTTCCACCAGAACTGGCGGCGATCGTCTGCAAGGAGCTTCTGGTCATCCTCGTAGCTCTCCCATTGGTCTTCTGGCACGAAATAAGGCAGAATGTGCAGAATTTGCCCTTCGCGGCGAAACTCAGTGCTGTTGGCTTGGACGGACAGGTCGCGCCCACTCAGCAATACCTGCAATCGGGGTGTGCGCTGGTTAAAGCGATTAACTAACTTCTGCACTTCGCGCACAAATTGCTGGGCGGCTTCGTTGCCCACCTTGCCCTGCATCGCCAGCTCATCTAACCCATCGAAGATGAGCAGCAATCGTGGTTCGGCATGGTTGGGTTCCAGGGGATTGGGAGGCAGCAGTCGATCCGGGTCGGTGCGGATTAAGGTGGCGATCGCCTCCACCAGATCTGCCTCCAACTCTAATTGGTGCAGCGGCACAACCAGAACGGGGAGATGTCCCTGTTCGGCTAATTTGGCTGCCAGAATTCTGGTAAAGGACGACTTGCCACAACCTGGACCACCACAAATGACGCGAATGGCATCGTCGCGATCGGGGTTGGCAAGCCAGGTGTGTAGGGCTTCAGCCAACGAAACCACAATCCGTTTTTCCTCCGGTCTGTTAGTCAGGGGGCGATAGCAACGTCTTCCGGAGTGAATTTCGCCTGCTGACGGATGTAATAGGCTCTCAGCGGCACATACACCTGCTTCAGCCCAAAGGCTTCCAAAAACATTGGCTGCTCAATTTGCTGTTGCAGCCATGCCAGATATCGCCACCATGCCTGTTCTCGCTCTGTTGCTTTGGTAAATGGGGTATCCAGTTGAGTTTTGAGACACTCATAATCTTTGGCGCGAATCCGCCACTCTTCGTGCAATGCAAACACAAAATAGCCGGGTAGCCGCGCACTCATCGCCAGAGCTTGTGCTGAATCCTGGACAAAGCCTGTTAGCCACTGGGCAAAAGGTGGTTGCATCGCTGCCACAATCGGCAATTGCTTCGGAGACGAAAAGAGGCTGGAATCAATCCTCAGTTCCATCTCTTCTAATGCCAGATCGAGGCGATCGCAGATGTCTTCTAATTTCCTCATGGTTATCGAGCGCTTGACCATGAGTTCCTGGTTGTCTTCAATTAACTTCGCCATTGCCTGCTGAAACGAGCGATAGATCAGCAGCCATGCCACCTGTCCAGTATCGGCTCCCAACCCCACTGCGACCGAAGCATCCAGCACATCTCCTGCAACGCTATCCCACTTTCCCAGTGCTCCGTCAATCACAGCCTTACCCAAGGCCTTAAACAAGTCTTTAAAGTTTGCCTTCAAGGGGCGGTTCCAAGCAGAGACGGGTTTAGTGACGGAAAGCCCATGCAGGTTGCTGCTCATGATGGCCAAAAATGGTTTTGGAAAACGCTTACCCCTCTACTATGGCTTGTGACGGTCTATAGTTACGCTTGAAAGCGTTGCAGTAGTTCTGCTCGCGACAATTGCCATAAAAGCTGGGTGTACTGCTCGGTCGGCAGGTTCATCAATGCTGGGATGATGGCTTGCAACTCGCTATCCACTGCCCCAAATCGGAGGCGCATTAAGCTGGCGATCGCGGACTGTCTTTCTTGTTGCAGTCCTTGTCGTCGGGTTTGCTGTTCCCACTCTTGATATGCCTGAGACAGTGCCATCAGAATTCGCCTCTCTTCACTATCGACCTGTTCCATCACTTCCATACTAATCCGCCAAGCGACCAGCAGACTGAGGGCACTGCTGCGCTTGGGGTTGTAGTGCATCCCTAAAACTGGACACTTAAAAAGTCAGTTTTAGTCAAAACGATGCATTTTCTTAAGCATACATCAGACCATTAGTTCTATTTTCATTTTTGTTTCCTTTTGTTGTTCTTTCCA
>JAAUSG010000171.1 GCA_012034055.1 Leptolyngbyaceae cyanobacterium RU_5_1
AACGAACTTGGACCTGGCTGGAAAATGCACGAGCACTGACGCGAGACTACGAAACCTGCCTGAAAATCATGAAGCGATGGTGTATGTCGTCATGATTCGGTTGATGCTGCGGCGATTAACGAACAACCGCCGAACGAGGAAGCCGAAAACTGCTTAAACAACATTTACAAACAGTTTCTATGCCGTTTCGTCTACTGAGGTTCGCATTATCAGGGAAGTATCCCGAACCTCGCATGTTTCGCGATCGCAATCGCCTCAAATCCAGTTATGATGCGGTGATCGTTGGCGGAGGTGGGCATGGGCTGGCAGCCGCCTATTACCTGGCACGAGACTACGGAATGACGAACGTTGCCGTACTGGAGAAAAGTTACATCGGCGGCGGCAACACAGGGCGCAACACGACGATCATTCGCTCCAATTACCTGACGGCTGAAGGGGTAAAGTTCTACGATCAGTCGGTACGGCTATGGCAAGACTTATCCCAGGATTTTGACCTGAATCTGTTCTACTCCACCCGTGGGCATTTCACGTTGGCCCATACGGATTCTGCGGTGCGAACGATGCGCTGGCGGGCAGAGGTGAACAAGCACTATGGGATTCACAGCGAACTGGTGGATGCCGACGGGGTAAAGCAAGCCTGTCCGCAGATTGACCTTTCCTGTGGCGGACATGCGCCGATTTTGGCAGCGTTGTATCATGCACCGGGAAGCATTGCCCGTCATGATGCAGTGGCGTGGGGTTATGGTCGTGGAGCCGATCAGCAGGGGGTCGAGATTCATCAGCAGACCGAAGTGCTGGGAATTACGGTCAAAGCGGGTCGGGTGACGGGTGTAGAGACGAATCGTGGCGAGATCGCGACACCCCGAGTGCTGTGTGCCGTTGCTGGTTTTACGCCTCGGATTTTGCAGATGGTGGGGTTGCGATCGCCGCTCTCCATTCATCCGCTCCAGGCAATGGTGAGTGAACCGATGAAACCGTGGCTTGATCCAATCATTGTTTCGGGCAGCCTGCATGTGTATGTGAGCCAAACCGCACGGGGAGAGCTGGTGATGGGTGCCTCACTGGACCCGTATGAGCTGCACTCAACGCGATCGACCCTGGAGTTCGCCGAAGGACTGGCATCCCACCTGCTGGATTTATTTCCCTTTCTGTCTCACGTCAACGTCGTGCGTCAGTGGGCAGGCATGACAGACATGACCCCCGATTTCGCCCCAATTATGGGCAAGACCTCAATTGATGGGTTTTACCTGGATGCAGGCTGGGGAACGTGGGGCTTTAAGGCAACACCGGTTTGCGGTAAGACGATGGCGTATACCGTTGCCAATGACCGCAATCACGAATTGATTCAAGACTTTTCATTGTCTCGCTTTGCAAACTACCGACTGGTTGGTGAAAAAGGAGCTGCTTCTGTTGGTCATTAATTGAGGAACACTCTATGGTTCTTGAGGTAGCGATGTTGAATGTGAAAAGTGGTATGGAGCAGGAGTTTGAAAATGCTTTCAAAAAAGCCTCTGCTCTCATCTCATCAATGGATGGTTACTATTCGCATGAACTCCATCGCTGTATTGAAATACCTGAAAAATACTTGCTGCTAGCCAGGTGGAGAACTGTGGAAGACCACACAGTTGGCTTTAGAAATTCGTCCAAATACCAGGAATGGAAGCAGCTTCTTCATCATTTCTACGCTCCTTTTCCAGTTGTTGAACACTTCAATGAAATTATTAGCTACTCAAGGGACTAGAAATCAATCATGAAATCATGGTATGTCCTGTGAATGGTGCAAGACCTGTTTCGGAGTTTGTCTGTTGGGGTGAGGTGCGTTTGATGCTTGATCCAAATGCAGTCAATGATGCAACCTGGGCGGATTATGTGTTCAATCGCAATAGTGTTCCGGATATTAAGCGGGAATGGTGGTGCCATACGCCCAGTAACACCTGGTTTATTGCTGAACGAAATACCCAAACTGATGAGATCTTGCAAACCTACTTATACAACGGAGATGCAGCATGAATCATCCACAGTGCATGATGCAAAAACTCCAAACCCCAAATCGCAAAACTATCCAAGTATTTTTGCAATTATCCGTCAACCCCTTCGGAGGGGGTCTGGGGGAAGCGGGCCGTCCCCCAGATCGGGGGGTTTGGGGGGCTGCCCCCCAAGCATTGGATTTTGCAATTACAGTCCTCTTCCAGGAGCGATCGCATGAGTTACGCCTCCCGCCAGTTCCCAACGAGTGGATCGATCGCACCCAAAAAATCCACTTTACCTTTGAAGGACAACCATTCTGGGGATATGCCGGAGACATCATCAGCAGCGCCTTGTGGGCATCGGGTCAGCGCATATTGGGACGCAGCTTCAAATACCATCGTCCACGCGGAATTTTGAGTCTTGCTAACCATGACATCAACACCTTAATGCAGAACGGTTCGGTGCCAAACGTCCGAGCAGACGTGACCGCGATCGCTCCCAGCATGGAACTGTCCGCCGTGAATACCTTTGGTGGCGTGATGAGCGATCGTGCCAGCGTCCTCAACGTTTTCTCATCGTTCTTACCGGTTGGGTTTTACTACAAAGCCTTTCACACCAAAATGCTATTTCCGTTTTGGGAACGCATGATTCGCACCATGACTGGACTCGGCAGCGTCGATCTTTCCACACCACGCCTGCGCACACCCAAACGCTACGATTTCTGTGATGTGCTGGTCATTGGTGGTGGAGTATCGGGTTTATCTGCTGCACTAACCGCCGCAAACGCAGGAGCCGATGTCGTCATCGTGGATGAAAACGCAAAATTGGGTGGTTCAGGACACTATCAACTCGGTGGAGCACCTGATTTAGCAACACGCACGACTGAATTAATCAACGCCGTTAGCCATCATCCAAACATTCGCACTTACACCAATACACAAACCGCAGGGTACTATGCGGATCACTGGATTCCCCTCGTGCATCGAGACTACCTCAGCAAACTGCGAACCAAGGCAGTCATTTTTGCTAGCGGCGCTTACGAACAACCCGCCGTCTTTCGCAACAACGATTTGCCTGGTGTAATGCTGGCCTCTGCTGCCCAGCGACTGATTTACCGCTATGCCGTCAAACCGATGCATCGAGCCGTAGTGTTAACCGCAAACAGTGATGGTTATCGTGCGGCACTGGATTTGGCACAACATGGAGTCACCGTGATGGCGATCGTAGATTTGCGCAGCGATCCCCCCCCTTGCCCCCCCTTAATAAGGGGGGAGTTAATTCCGCTTTAGCCCCCTTTGTGAAGGGGGGTTGGGGGGATCTGATGCAAGCCGTGCGATCTCACAACATCCCCATTTACTCCAACTACTGCATCTACTCAGCCCGACCCAACCCCGCTGGCGATGGCATTTCCTCTGCCGTCCTCTGCCCACTCAACGCCAATGGCAACCCACAAACAGGCTTCTGCCAAACCATTGCTTGTGATGGTATTGTAATCAGCGTCGGCTGGGCCCCTGCGGCAAATTTACTCTACCAGGCAGGCACCCAAATGCAGTTTGATAACCAGCTCCAGCAATTTGTGCCAGCCGCTTTGCCCAGTGACATATTTGCCTGCGGTCGCGTCAACGGCGTGTTTGAGTTTGATCAGAAAATCCTGGACGGCGATCGCGCCGGACAAGCCGCCGCTCACTATTTAGGACTGCATACAACCTCTAAACCGCCAGAAGATTTCCACAGTCAACCTTCTGACAGCATTCAACACCCACCATCATCTCCTTCGGAGGGGGTCTGGTGGCAGCGGGCCGTCCCCCAGATCGGGGGGGTTGGGGGCTGCCCCCAACCGCTCGGAATCCCCCTCCCATCCCTTCCCAGTCATTGACCATCCAGCCGGTAAAAATTTTGTCGATTTCGACGAAGACCTGCAACTCAAAGACCTCCTCAACGCCGCCCAAGAAGGCTTCGACAACATCGAGCTGCTAAAACGCTACACCACCGTTGGCATGGGCCCCAGCCAGGGTAAACATGCCAACATGAACGCCCTGCGCATCCTCGCCCAAATCAAACACAAAACTGCCGACGAAATTGGCACCACAACCGCTCGTCCCTTTTTCCATCCCGTCCCCCTATCGCATCTAGCAGGACTCAGCTTCACCCCAGAACGAGAAACGCCCCTGCATAGCCGTCATGCTGTCGTTAGGACGACCAAATTCATGCTGGGCAGGAAACATGGCAGCGACCCGAATACTACGCTCAACTTGAAAAAACTCGTGAACAGTGCATTCAGTTAGAAGCCAAAACGGTTCGCACAGGCGTTGGCATGATTGACGTAGGAACGCTTGGCAAACTGGAATTACGCGGTACCGATGCTGCGGAGTTTTTGCAGCGAGTTTACACCGGAAAATATGCAGGGATGAAATCGGGAATGACTCGCTATGCATTGATGCTGGATGAAACGGGAGTCATCATCGACGACGGTGTGATTGCCCGATTAGCGCCCGATTATTTCTACTTCACAACAACGACATCAGGCGCGACCCATACTTACCGCGAACTATCACGGCTCAACACAATTTGGCAGTTGGACTGTGGACTGGTGAATGTGACTGGCGCACGGGCAGCCGTGAATCTTGCTGGGCCGCGATCGCGCGACGTTCTCTGCCAACTCACCGATCTGGATTTGTCCAACTCTACATTTCCCTACCTCGCCGTTCGGGAAGCACAGATTGCTGGCATTCCCGCCATCGTGATGCGCGTTGGCTTCGTCGGTGAGTGGAGCTACGAAATTCACGTTCCTGCCGAGTCTGCCCCTGCCCTGTGGGATGCATTGATGGATGCCGGAGCAGCCTTTGGTATCCACCCCTTTGGCGTGGAAGCCCAACGTCTGCTGCGATTAGAGAAAGGACATATGATCGTGGGTCAGGATACGGATGGATTAACCACACCATTGGATGCCAACTTAAACTGGACCGTGAAGATGGACAAGCCATTCTTTATCGGTCAGCGCAGCCTACAAGTTATTTCTAAACAATCACCTAAACAGATACTAGTTGGATTCATTCTAGACGCAACGTTCAACACGACACCGCCACAGGAATGTCATCTGATCATCGATCGCGGTGAAATCGCCGGACGCATCACCAGCATTGGCTTCAGTCCATCTCTACAGCAACACATTGGGTTAGCCTATCTGAGACCAGATTTGGCAGTAACCGGCAAACCATTTTCTATTCGACTGTCCAACGGATCTCTAGTAACCGCGACGGTCAGCCCAATACCGTTCTACGATCCCGAAAACCTGCGTCAGCAAGAAACCATCCGTGAGGAGGTGACGGTATGAAAACACCCCTGCGCATTAGCCCGATCCACAGTCAACTCCAAACGATCAATGCCACATGGCAAACAATTAACCAGATGCCATCTGTAGTAACGACTTCCGATGATACAGAGAAAATCACCCAATTGGGAATTGCCGATTTGTCATTTCTGACTCGCTGTGGCATCAAAGGCGCAAACGTAGCAGCATGGCTAGAGAATCAAGGCATTCCCGTTCCAACACACCCAAATACCTGGTGTTCCCTGTCCAGCAGTGGTTTAGTCGCCCGCTTAGGGCTAAACGAGTTTCTAATTGAAGATGGTTTAGACAGTGCGATCGCTCCTCGCCTCGCGGAACAGTGCCAACATCCCCCCGCCAAGGTTTACCCAGTATTGCGACAGGATCTGGCGATCGCCCTCCTTGGCCCCACTGTCCACGATCTCCTGCTGCAAACCTGCAACATCAACTTTCAAGCACTCAACCTGAGCGAAAATCCTGTTGTCCTAACCTCCATGATGGGCGTTACGATGATTGTGATCCCAGGAGCACGATCCGGACTACCGTTCTATCGCCTCTGGTGCGACGGAACCTTTGGCAATTATGTCTGGCGCACTCTCCTAGAAATCGCTGAAGAACTGGGTGGTGGCGTCGTTGGTGCAAAGCAAGTAGTTTGAGCAACTTATGAATTCATCGTTAGTGATTACTCCTACTGACCCAACGAGTTCTGCAATTCGAGAGCTGATTGCCGAACTTGATAATTACTTAGCGGAGCGCTATCCACGCTATCTACTTGAAAACAATCATGATTTGGACATTGCAGTTTTACAAGATAAATCTGTAACGGTTTTTCTTGCCGAGTTTGAGCGTGAACCGGTTGGATGTATAGCAATCAAACGACTGGATCCCGGTTATGCCGAAGTCAAACGGATGTATGTGCGACCAACCTTGCGCGGTCAAGGAGTCGGCAGGCGACTTCTGCAAGAGATCGAGGCATTTGCAGAACAAACCAACATTCACACTCTGCGTCTTAAAACAGGCATTTATCAACCTGAAGCGCTCAAGCTTTTTGAGCGCTGTGGATTTTATCAAATCCCACCGTTTGGCGACTATCAACCTGATCCCTTGTGCCTTTTCTTTGAGAAAGTCTTACCCTGAATTACTAATTGAAGAGCTATGTGCGGAATCATTGGATTACTGGTTAAAAATCCATCTCTACGAGCATCGCTGGGTGAATTGATGGTGCCGATGCTAATTGGGATGGCAGAGCGGGGACCAGACTCAGCGGGACTGGCCGTGTTTACAGAACCTGTCGCAGAGGGCGATCGCAAATACAGCCTCTACTCCGGCAACACCGCAATTGATTGGATGAAACTCACTGAAGCACTGCAAACACATCTAATACCGTTTCACCTTTTACACGCTACAAATCAAGATCCCCCTGCCTACGGGACCCCCCTTAATAAGGGGGGCAGGGGGGATCAAGCCAAAGATTTTGAAATTGGTGTGAACGGAACTACTCAGATAAAACCAAACGGCAATCATGCCGTATTGACGGCTAATCTTCCATCTGACATCGTGAAGCAATGGCTGAAGCAACATTATCCGACAATCCATATTCTCTCTGTCGGACACGCGATCGACCTTTACAAAGACGCTGGCCCGCCGTCCGAAATTGCTAGTCGCTACAACTTCAGATCACTCCAGGGCACTCACGTCGTTGCCCACACGCGGATGGCAACCGAGTCTGCCGTCACACCCGCCCATGCCCATCCTTTCACGGCAGGCGAGACTTCTGTTTAGTTCATAACGGCTCTCTTTCCAATCCCTACTCAATTCGTCGCCAGCTAGAACCGCGCGGCATCCACTTTGAAACCGACAACGACACCGAAGCCGCCTGCCGATTTCTGGAATGGCGGATGCGAGAAGGGGATGAGCTGGAAACCGCATTGCAAAAAGGATTTGAGGAGCTGGATGGCTTCTACACCTTGCTGATGGGCACGAGTGACAAACTGGCATTGGTGCGGGATGCATTTGCCTGTAAGCCAGCGGTGGTGGCGGAGACCGAGGAGTATGTCGCGATCGCCTCCGAATTCCGCTCCCTCTCCCATCTGCCCGATGTCAAAAATGCCCACATTTACGAACCTGCACCAGAGGAGCTGTATGTATGGAGCATCTAACCGTTGATCTGGCACAAACACCCCTGCGCGATGTAAATCACTTTCTGCATCACACTGTTAGCAAAAATGGTGGACAATCTATCTCCATTCTCAATCCCGATGGCGCACACAACATTGCAGTTGGACTTGATGCATCCATTGACGTGAACATCATGGGTCACGCAGGCTACTACACCGCCGGTATGAACAAGCTGGCAAATGTCACAATTCACGGTAACGTTGGTCCTGGAGTTGCCGAAAACATGATGTCCGGTCGCGTTCACGTCCACGGCTTTGCCTCCGTTTCTGCCGGAGCCTCAGCCCACGGTGGACTGCTAATTATCGACGGCGATGCCAGTTTACGCTGTGGTATTTCCTTAAAAGGTGCGGATATTGTCATCGGTGGCAACGTCGGCAGCTTTTCCGCATTCATGGCCCAAGCCGGACGAATCCTCGTCTGTGGTAATGCCGGAGACGCCTTGGGAGATTCGCTCTACGAAGCCGTCATCTATGTACGCGGCACGATCAAATCCCTCGGTGCCGACGCTCAACTTGAACCCATGTCCGACGCTGATTACATCACCATTGAAGAACTACTCTCTAAAGCCGGATTTCCCCACAATCCCAAAAACTTCAAACGAGTCGCCTCAGCCAAGCAACTCTATCACTGGAACGCAGACGCAAATCAGGAGTATTGAGAACATTTTGTAGGTTGAGCTGGGTTTCATCCTGTTCGTACCGAATTGGCTAATGTCGATGGAGCAACTAACCTTGTCCACGTCCAGACCTGGAGTTTTTCTGAAGGGAAAGCTACAGATTCCGAGCTGAACGTGGTTTATGTGCCAAGATTTTTCGGTAGTTTCTTTCCTGGAAATCTCCTAGTCACTCAATCGATGCCCGCAACTGGAACAGAAGCGATCGTCTGGTTTCACAGAGGCTCCACACTGATTGCAAAATTGCCGTGCAACGGAGGGTTTTTCAATAGATGGGGGTGACCCCATTCGCAGTTCCATGTTGCCCATCCGCATCTGCATTGGGTTCATGCTCATCTGCATATCCCCCATCGTCATTGGTTCCATTGGCTGCATCGGTTGCATGGGTGGCATTGTACCTGCAGAAGAGCTGGCAACCTGTTGCGTTTGGAGCGGCTGGGAACTGCTCGAAGCAGGAAATTCACTCGTTATCCTAACGCTACTGCCCTCAACTCTGACGTAGTGAGTTCCCTGTGCTGTTTGCAGCTTGATAACGGCACCTTCAGATGTTCGGTACACTTCTGGAGGTGAGTTCCAGTCCCCCGTTTGGACACTGCTACTTGCCTGTTGCTGCTGTCCCGGTCCACTACTGGTGAGGGTAACGATGGTCTGGGTGCCTTGATTGTCCAGGTAAATGCTCCGACCGTTGCCCAATTCGCAGACGTAAGCCATGATGGTTCCCTGTCCCTTTGCGTGAGTCCTGATTGTTTCAGTGTACAAATCCCACAGGCAAGATGGTTTGGAAGACAACAGGTTTCCACCTGTAAATTTTCTGGTGATGGAGGATCCGGGTAGGGGCAGGTTTAGTAAACAATCTGCGTATCTCAGCCTAGATCTTTGGCAAAACCTGCCCTGCACCACCGAAAAATTTACAGCAAGAAAATTTGTGCATTCGATCCGCTGCTAGACCGTTAGATGACATTGAATCGCAGAGACTAGTGTATCTGTCCAGTGAGTGACCAGTTCCTCGGTTGCCGCTTCGACCATCACTCGAATTACGGGTTCAGTTCCAGAGGCACGAACCAGCACCCGTCCCTGATCTCCCATGTCGGACTGGGCTGCTGCGATCGCCTGCATCAACGGCTCACACTCCTGCCACTTGAGGCGACGAGTGCGATCGTCCACGCGCACATTTTTCAGCCGCTGTGGAAATGTTTGAAAGCTTTGATCGACCAGTCCAGCGAGGGAAATGCCCGACTGCTGCACCAATGCTGCCAGGTGTAGGGCAGTCAACAAGCCATCGCCACTCACCCCGTAATGGCGACAGAGAACATGCCCTGACTGTTCACCGCCTAACATAGCTCCATGCCGCAGCATCTCAGCGTGGACGTATTGATCTCCCACAGCGGCACGAATTAACTGACCCCCTTGTTGCTTCCAGGCCTGCTCAAAACCCAGGTTAGACATGACAGTGGCCACGATCGCATCTCCAGGCAACTGATCCATCTGACGGAGTGCAGTGCCCCACAGATAGAGAATATAGTCCCCATCCACTGGGCGACCTTGAGTATCTACGGCCAACACTCGGTCAGCATCCCCATCAAAAGCAAACCCCAGATCAGCGGCATACTCTTTGACAGCAGTCTGCAGCGGTTTTAGATCAGTTGAGCCGCAGTTGACGTTGATGCGATCGCCATCGGGCTGATTATGCAGACAGATAACGTCTGCTCCCAACGCTTGAAATACTAGAGGAGCCAACCGCACAGCCGCCCCCCAAGCCAGATCCAGCACGACCCGCAATCCTTTCAGCGGCAGTTGACCGGGCTGACCCGCTATCAACGGTGCTTGAATCGAGTCTCGGTATTGGTTGACCAGTTCGGGTCGGTGGTAGTGCTGTCCCCAATGGTTAATCCCTGCCGCCTGCGAACCACTCCAATTGCCTCGTACAGCCGCTTCAATCTGCTCCTGCAGTTCTAAAGCCAGTTTGCTGCCAGTTGACCCAAAAAACTTGATGCCGTTATCTTCAGGGGGATTGTGACTGGCGGAAATCATCACACCCCCGATCGCGCCCAGTGTACTCGTCAAGTGAGCAACTCCCGGGGTTGGACACAGCCCCAAGTTCCAAACTTCCAATCCGGCTGCTGTCAGCCCAGCCGATAGCGCCATCGCTAGCATATTGCTGGAGTTTCTAGAATCTTGACCAATCACCACTGGTCCAGAATTAGCGGTATTTGCCAATAGAACTTGCCCTGCCCAAAACCCCACCTGTAAGGCTAGAGGTGCACTGAGCAATTCACCAGCCCGCCCTCGAATCCCATCCGTGCCAAATAATCGACTTTCCGGCAAGGGCAGTTCGCCCCAATTAGGGTTCGCCTTTCTTGGCTCCCCAGCAGAGTTTGAAGATTCAACTTTGGTTCGCTCACACCCTTTCGATAATCCAATAGAGCCAGTCCGGGACAACTCTAATGATGGATTGACTGCTGATGTGCTTAAAGGATCAAACTCTTGAGTCCGAGCTAAGGATGAAACCATACGTTCAACTCCACACACTACACACAGTGGAAGATAACATTTCTTTGGAAAACAAAATCATCACAACCGACAGAACCTGAAGATCAGTCTAAAACGTTCTCAAGTTAAATCATTTCACTGGAGTTTGAAGATTTTAAGAAGTTTAAGGAATTAAGCAAATATTAAGTTTGAAGAGTAGTTCGTAGGAAAAACTAAACTTCGGAAAGTAGACTTGAAGCTTTGAAACCTAGAGAAAATGGCTATTTATGGTGTTAATTAGCCTAAACCTGGTGTTGCGACGAGTTAAGATTCGCATACTTTCCCCTTAACACTCGTTCAAATGGCAAGAAAGTATTGTAAAAAATAAAGAAATTCTTAACTTTATTATTTGTCAATAGATGAGTTGTAAGGCTCACTGTTCTCAATGCTGAATTAACCAGTTTTCGGTTGAAGCCCACTGCTGTGAGCGATCGCCTTGATTCAGGACGGCCCGCAATAATTGTGTTACTTCCAGTTCAGGGGATGTAGCACACCAATTGATAGAAATGACAGCTTGAGGACTTGCATGATGAATCAGCCGCTTCCAAAACCCCGACGGAATAGCCATTTCCTGAATCTGTCCGAGTCTGGACGACTGTCTGAACAGTTACCGTTTGATCAATCAGTATCGGAGCAACCCCAACTGCGAGCGTTCGCAAATCCCACCCTGTTTCCCAATCGGGATACTCGTATAGACCCCAGTCGCGATCGCGTTGTGATCTTCATCGATGGTTCCAACCTGTTCTATGCGGCGTCCCACCTCAACCTCGAAGTTGACTATGTCAAGTTACTGAATTGCTTAACAAAAGGACGGCGGCTGGTGCGAGCCTACTTTTACACCGGCATAGACCCCACCAACGAACGACAACAAGGATTTCTGCTTTGGATGCGTCGTAATGGCTACCGCGTCATCGCTAAAGAGTTAATCCACTTTCAAGATGGCTCTAAAAAAGCAAATTTAGAGGTCGAAATTGCTGTCGATATGATGACACTGGCAAACTACTGCGATGCAGTTGTGCTGCTCAGTGGCAATGGAGATCTGACCTATGTCGCGAATAGTCTCAGCTATCAAGGAGTTCGTGTTGAAGTCGTCAGTTTGCACTCCATGACTAGCGATAGCTTGATTAATGTAGCTGACTGCTATACCGATTTGGCAACCATTCAGCACGATATTCGCAGGTAAAAGCGATTCTGGATTTTAGATTGGAATTGAACCATTTCCTTTAGGGAGACTGGCAATCGTAGCGATGATCTGAATTCAGAGTCTCAGTCTGAGATTTCAAATCTACAATCTCAAATCTACAATCTCAAATCAAAAGGCTCAGGCAGTGGATTGAATCGCTCCCCTCATGAGGGCATCAATTAAGCGATCAACTGCAGCGATTTCAGTTTCATCAAACTCTTCAGTTCGCAGCAGTTTCTGCATCTTGCGCTCTACCGCCACTGGGAGCACACCAGTTTCTAATACCTGATTAACAACTTCAATGAGCTGCATGGGTCGATCGCACCTTAATTAAATTTTTTGTAGCAACTGTTCTGCAAAAAATTCTTTCTGTAAATTTTCCATTGATATTTATGCGGCTTGGGCAGAGAACCAAGCTTGCTGCCATTGACCATTAAGTTCGAGGATTTTGAGAATCGCCAAGGCTTTACTGCCCTTCGGTCGCCAACTG
>JAAUSG010000014.1 GCA_012034055.1 Leptolyngbyaceae cyanobacterium RU_5_1
ATAAGGGGGCTAGGGGGATCGCTGAGTGCTTAACATTACAGACCACACCTTTTCAAACATCCTCTTACGGCTATCGCCTAACGCATCCTACAAAATTCCTGTACAATCTCCAAAAAAATTTTGGAAGCTGATATGAAATCCGAAAAAGATGGGTAACTTACATCCATGAGTTAGACACATACGTTACCCCGCGCCTTTAAGGAGAAACCTGGCATGAAGACAGAATTTAAGGCTAAGTTTCTGAATCATTTGATTCAGCGCAAGCAAGACGATAAGGGCTTCACCCTGATTGAACTGCTTGTCGTGATCATTATTATTGGTATTCTGGCAGCCATTGCCTTGCCCGCCTTCCTCAACCAGGCAAACAAAGCCAGACAGTCCGAAGCAAAAGTTAACGTTGGTTCTATGAACCGCGCTCAACAAGCCTACTACTTGGAAAAAAATCAGTTTGTTGCTGCAGGAGACAATAAAGAATTTGGCAAGTTAGGTCTTGGCATTAAAACTCAAACCTCTAACTACATTTTTAAAGTTGAAGGGGGTGGAAAAGGTGAAAAAAACGTAACCAACCAGGGACAGCCAACAGGGAATGGTGGGCAAGAAGCCTACAAAGCATACATTGGTGGAGTAGAGATCGGTACGCTGACAGATACCCAAGAAGCAACGACACTGGTTGTATTATGTGAAGCTCTGAAAGCTCCAGTTGTTAATGGGGCAAAAGGTGCTGAAAAGCCAACCTTTGGAGACCCAAACGGTCCAGATTGTCCTAAAGATACTTACGAGGAAATTAACGCGCCTCTTCAAAATTAACGCGTTTCTTCAATAATCAGTAGGCGGTGTGACTTTGCTCAATTAGTTGGGCAGAGTCAAGAACTTCCAGAAGTGGACAGGGAGAACTCTGTCCACTTTGCAGTTTATGGTCTTTGAGATGGTTGCACTTCAGCCACACACTTTCATGAACCACGACACACTTCCATCTCAGGCAGACTACGGGCAATCGCAAGCCTATGAGTTATTGCTTCAAGGAAACTATGGGAAAGCTGTCAGCCTTTATGAATGTGCGATTGAACTAGAACCGGAGGTTAAGTCTCACTACTGGTATCTGGGGTTACTGTTCCTGCTCCAGGGAGAGGAGGTGGAGGCACAAATAACCTGGTTCGTCGCGATGACAGATGGAGAGCCGGAGCAGATTGAGCAATGGACGGTTGAGTTGGTAGGAGTTTTGCAAACGGAGGCAGAGCGACGACGAGGGTTGCCCGATCTAGAAACGGCATGGGTAATTCGTCAGCATGTCCGAGAAGTTGTTCCTGCGCACCTTGAGAATCTGCTTCACCTGGTTTGCCTTTCAAGTCATTTAGAAAAATTAACAGCAGCGGAGCTGGAAGCGTTGGGCGTGATCCAGCAACTTCAGTCGAGTGGGAAGTTAGCTGTTGATAACGAATTGCTGTTACAGGCACTGGACGCGGTTCTAGAAATGCTGGCTCCCGATCCAGTCATTCTTGAGTTGACTGAAGCATGTTTACCGCACATCCGGGATGTACAAGCATGTATGGCGGTGGTGTTGCCTGCCGCAATGAAGATTGCCCATGAGCAGCGCCAACCCAAACTGGCTATAGAGCTTCTGCAGCTTTACCTGCGCCTAGATGAGAACAATCCAGAGATCTTGGGACATTTAGCAGGCTTTTATCAGGATGCTGGGGAGTATGACCGGGGAATTGAGATTGCCCGATCGCGCCTTGCCCTAGTCGATGATTTAGCCGAAAAGGTCTTTTCCAGCCATCTGGTACTGCGGGGGCTAATGTCTGCGGGTGGCTACTGGCAAGACGCTCTCACCGCTTTAGATCAGCATGAACAGCTTCTATTGAGGTTGATTGAAACGAATGTAGCGAATCTCCATCCCGTCCAGACCACCCGTCTTTTCACATCAAGCTACTTTTTCCCCTACTTTCGAGATGATTTGCAGCGAAATCGCCGACTTCAAAACCGATTGGCTGCTTTGTGTCAAAGGAATCTAGAACATCAAGCCAGCGCAGATACCGGGCAATACAATCATGCCCAACGCTCTCGAAATCGGAACGACTCCTCAACAAAGCCGCTCAAAATTGGGTATCTGTCCCACTGCATGAAAAGCCATTCGGTTGGCTGGCTGGCACGATGGTTGCTGAAATATCGCGATCGCGATCGCTTCCAGGTTTACGGTTATTTTATTAACGATCGACAGCACGATCCTTTACAGGATTGGTATGTCAATGAAGTTGATCAGGCGTTCAAAATCAGTGTTGAGCACTCCAATGACAGTAGAGTGCTGGCAGAAAGAATTTACCAGGATGAAATCGATATTCTGGTTGACCTGGATAGCCTCACCCTGGATCTGAGCTGTCACATCCTGGCTTTGAAACCTGCTCCGATTCAAGTTAGCTGGCTGGGTTGGGATGCCTCTGGTATTCCAGCCATAGATTACTTTATTGCTGACCCCTACGTTTTACCGGACTGGGCGCAAGACTACTACTCAGAGACCATTTGGCGACTTCCCCATACCTACATCGCTGTGGATGGTTTTGAAGTGGGTGTTCCATCCCTACGGCGAGATCAACTGGATATTCCAACCGACGCGATCGTCTATCTCAGTGCTCAAAAGGGCTACAAACGACATGCAGAGACGGCACGATTACAGATGAAAATCGTCAAAGCAGTCCCAAACAGCTATTTTTTAATTAAAGGGCCGGCTGACCAACAATCCATCCAACAATTCTTTGAGGCGATCGCCGAATCTGAAGGGGTAAATCCAAATCGCCTCCGTTTCTTACCTGAAGCTGCCACAGAAGCCATTCACCGCGCAGATTTGCAAATCGCCGATGTGGTGTTGGACACCTATCCTTACAACGGTGCAACGACCACTTTAGAAACGCTGTGGATGGGAATTCCGCTAGTAACACGAGTGGGAGAGCAATTTGCCGCCCGAAACAGTTACACGATGCTGATGAATGTAGGTGTGAAAGAGGGTATTGCCTGGACTGATGAGGAATATGTTGAGTGGGGAGTTCGCCTGGGCAAAGATGAGTCCCTACGGCAGCAAATTCACTGGACACTCAAAGCCACTCGTCAAACCTCTCCACTTTGGAATGCCAAACAATTTACTAAAGAAATGGAGAATGCTTATCAACAAATGTGTCATCACTCCCTTGAAACACGATAGGTGCAGCATTAGCAATGCCGAGATCTAAATTGTTGAGCTTTGTCCAAGCGCACAGTTACTTAACTGTATTTCTGGGGATTGCGATCGCGTGGTTCCTGCTTTTCCTAACAAGCGGCTCCCTATTCTCTGGATTTCATTTCACAGATGACCACGATATTGTTGCCATCCATTACCATCTAACAACCAAAGGGATAAGGAAGCTCATCAAGAATCTGTTTTTGGCAATTTCAACCGAAACTTAGATCCAAATTCTAAAATTCACCTTTATGGCAAGCAAGGGATTACACAACCTCTCTCCTTCACAAGTTAGCCAATCTTAGCAAACCTTAGAGTCCTCAACAATGCTTCGATGTGAATAATCATATTGGTTGTAAGTGTATATCTAGATACCTGTTGATGGTTTCTTAATCTTTGGATAAAAGATTCTGTAGAATCGGCTAGGAAATAATAATAAGTAATTCCAACATATTGACTGATTAACCAGTAGTAATCCAAAACTTCGTCTTGTGGAAAGATCTCAATTAGCTTTGCTCCGGGTTTGCAAAACACGAGATTTGTCAATCCAGCCCCATGCGGAGCGACGATCGCTTCCGCAGTTGAGAAGAGTGCAATTTGCTCTTTAACTGTTAATGTTTCCAGCAAAACTTGCTCAAATCCGAACTGTTGCAGACAGGCAATAACCTCTTCTTCGTTTTGAATCTTACGATAGCTTGCTTCCTTTCGACTGATATACAAACGAGTTGGTTGAGATGCTGATGAAGCATTGATAGGCAATAGTTTACGCCTCAAAATTCACAAGCTTGTTTAGCAATTCTGCCAGTATGAAAGGATGGTGAGGAGATCGGAACAATCAAGCGATCAGCGATGCCGTGGTAAATCAGAGGATCCAAAATCTTTTCATCTGAAATCCCCAGCAGATTTAATAGCTCTCGTTGGAATGGATAGCAACAATGGTTGACGAGAAATGCATCAATGTCGCTGATTGCAATGTTGCATTTTTCGAGCAGCTCAAGCTTGGGAAGCAAATCATACATCCAGTGAAAGTAGTTATGGCTATCCCGGATTGTCAAGCAGGCAAGTGTTCCCTGAAATTGAACTGGGAAGGGTAACTTGGCTGATGAAGCGATCAGGGCAGCGTTTCCTGTGGAAGCATCGGCAGTGAAGGCGTGGTTTGAAGTCAAAATTGCACGAGTATAAGCATCTGCCCAAACTCGTCCATTGGTAACAGACACCACATAGGCTGGCAACGTTTTAACCTGGCAATTCAAGAAGGCTGGATGAACCGTTTGATCAACGGTTTTGGGAGGTGCCAGATCTACGGTTCCACTTGAGTAAATTGCTGTGTGGGTGATCTGGTTATCTGGCAATGATAAAGACGACAGAGAGACAAATGAGAAATCTGGACAATATTGCTGAATTAACCTTTCTGGTAACAGTCCAGTGAGACAAGCTTTTGCAGCATCTGGATCAGTTCCTTGCTGCTGCAGGGCATTGCCAATGTACAAATACCCCTGATCCCAGGTCGGGTTTACTTGCAGGGCATGAATGGCGATCGCAATGACGACATCAAACTGCTCTGCTTGAGTCAGTTGATGCAACAGATGATCGAGAAATTGTGTTTCGTAACGATTCAGTTGCAGAGCCGTTTGGAAGCACGCGATCGCCTCATTCAATTGCTCCAATTGCAGCCATACAGATCCCAAAGTGATTGTAGTGTTCTGAACGGTCTGGTTGGAGATCAATCAGATAGTTTAGATTCACTACTGCCTCCTGAAACTGTCCTTCTGCTAATTGGAAAGCAACCAGGAGATTCAGTGCGTCTACATCATCTAGACTGTACTGCATGGCTTCGGATCATTCTCTTAGGAACGAGTCGTTGGAATTTTGTTTTCAGGCAAAGCAATGATGTTTAAGCTTCCCTGTAAATCATCTAAGGACTTGATGCGCACCAACTGTTTTAGATAGGGTTGATAGCGAAAGAGTTGATACCCTTTTGTGATTAAAACGTTCGCAACTGGGAGATTCGTTCCCTGGCTGCCTGCGATGTTCTCATACAAGATTATGGGGGCAAATTGACTGAGCAGACGATCGCTCCCTGCTAATACCTGCAGCTCATGCCCTTCCGCATCGATTTTGAGCAGATCAACCTGTTGCAGATTTTCACGTTCAATTAGGGTATCCAGCGTAAAACAAGGGACTTCCTCAACGGCCCCAGGCGGCAGCGGTGGGTCTAACTTGTCTGTCACAAGCTGGTTTAATTCGCTGGCGGCATAAAGGGCCAACTGGGCAGTGCCATTGCGATCGCTGGCCGCTCCCCAGCGCACCGTAACCCAGTCCAGTTGATTCATCTGGCAGGTTGCCTGCAAACACTCGATGCATTTGGAAAACGGTTCGATCGCAATCACCCGCCCGCTTGCCCCGACTCGACGAGCGGCGCTGAAGGTGTAGACGCCCACATTCGCCCCCACGTCAATCACGGTCATGCCGGGTTGAATCTGGTCTCGCCAAAATTCCATTTCTGTTTCAAACCAGTCTCCTGCCGCCAATAGCACGCTGGTGATGATGCTACGAAAGCTGGGTTTCACGGCCAGCAGCAGGTCATGCTCAAAGGGCACGCAGGTGATTGGACTGCTTACAGGCAGTGTTGCCCAATACCATCGGGGTGCCTTTGAATTCGGTGGACATAGGGCTTGGGCAGCATCCAGCCAGGTGGTTGCCAACTCATCCTGATTCAAATCTCGGTACGCCAGGTAAAGAGCTTGCAGGACGGTAGGGTGAGTGGGCAGGAGCTGATTGGCTCGGTGCAGGTACAGTAACCCTTCCCACTGCTCGTTCACTAAGCTGGAAATCCCCAGTTGATGATTGACCGTCGTCGATCGCGGAAATAGCTGAGCGGCTAGCTGTAAAAACCGCAGTCCACTGGGGTTGTAGAACACCAGGGGCGATCGCCGCAAAATCTCTCCGGTGAGCAGTAAGCATTGGTGATACCCGTCTTCAGCGTTCAGAATTTCGTTCAGTTGTTGATACGGGAATTCTAAATCGCGTTGCCAGGCGGAAGGCAGGTAAACCAGTCCGGGGGCGATCGCGGCTGATGCGCTGTGGATGGGGTGAAGCACCGTGGTAAATACCGTAAATGCGGTTTGGCTGGCTTCCTCAGCTCCAATCAAGCTTTGCACCACGGCTAGATGAGCGGCGCAGAGTGGATGGTGCTCCATACCGCTGGTAAGGGCCGCGATCGCACCCTCCAGGTACATCTCACGGGTGGGGCGATCGTCGCTGTTCTCGGCTTCAATCAACGCCATCACGGCGCAATTGTTGCAATCGAGTGGGGATTGCGGTTCCTCCCAGTTGGTCTGTGCCAGCATTTCGGTTATTCGAGCCGATGTCAGCTGATCAAGGGTAAGGTTTGTATTCTGGAGATATTGCTGGTAGTTAGTAGTGTAGGATGAAGGATCCATATAGAGATTACATAGAGGAGAGCTAAATCGGACAGTCTTTCCAGCATACATTCTGCCAAGTTATACCACTGCGAGGTGTGTATGACATGATTAAAACCGTAAATCGGGATGTTAAGGAATGCGAATTGAATCAAACCGCAATCTTCTGTAAGGGCAGGTTTTGCCGATTTCCTCTGGTTTAAGCGTTCAATCCTCTGCTAAACCTGCCCCTACGCCAACGTAACGTTAGCACTGCCCACCCCAATGGTTATCGAACTTACGCCGAGGTCTACTAGATTTGCCTGTTTCTGCTTGACTGTTCGATCATGGCTATTCCGACTGAGCTGCTGTGGGCGCTGATTGGCTTGCTGCTGACGATTGGTGGCACGTTTCTAGAAGCCTCGATCGCAGTGCCGAGTCGAGACTGGGGACACCAGGCAATTCAAATCCATTCTCTGGGAATCAAATATCAGTTTGGCGCGGGGCTGCTGGTGGGCTGTGTCGGTGGAAAAAATGCCGCAACCCTCTCTCAGATTGCCTACATCATGCTGGGACTGACACCGTGGTTCCCAATTTTTGCGGGGGGAGGAGGGCTTGACTACTACAAAGAACCGAGCTTCGGTTATTTGTTGGGATTTGTTCCCAGTGCCTGGATTTGTGGATACTTGGCATTCAAAACGCTGCCCAAATTAGAATCCCTCGTAATTAGCTGCTTTTGTGGATTGTTGAGCATCCATGCAACTGGAATTCTTTACTTAGGATTACTGCGTCTGTTGGGTTGGGTCACGCAAGCAAAACTTCTGGAATCCCTGCTAAAGTACTCAGTGGCTCCCTTACAAGGACAGGTTGCCGTTGTTTGTGCTGTCACCATTCTTGCTTACGCACTGCGCCACTTGTTGTTTTACTGATGTTTTCCAAAAATCGCTTCTTCTGGATTGCGGCGCTGATTGGTTCAGTGCTGGATCGGGTGACCAAGTTTCTGGTGGTCTACACCTTTGCCCTGACGACTCCCCCCCAAACGCTACCGCTGATACCGGGGGTGTTTCATTTCACCTATGTGGTCAATACTGGAGCTGCATTCAGCTTCTTCAATGATGGGGTTGGCTGGTTGCGTTGGCTATCGTTGGGAGTAAGTATTGGGTTGCTGCTCTATGCCTGGTTTGGACCAGCCTTCAGCGGCCGTTGGGAGCAGGTCGGCTATGGATTCATCCTGTCGGGGGCATTAGGGAATGGCATCGATCGCTTCATTTTAGGAAGAGTGGTAGATTTCTTAGATTTTCGCTTGATTCGGTTTCCCGTCTTCAACCTGGCAGATGTGTTCATTAATGCCGGAATTGGCTGTCTGTTGATTGCAAGTTTTGTCAGACCGCCGCACCCCGCTTCTAAGAGCGATCGCGACTCTTTTCGCAAGTAGAGATGAACGGCCGTTCATCTCTACTGCCCCAATAAACTCTGGACGAATTCATACAGCTCGTGATCTGAGCAGCCCTGAAACTGCATTTCTTTAAGGTTAATTAAGCCGTGGGCCAGGTCGGCGGCCTGTTTTTTGTACGTGTTATGAGCCGCCAGTAAGTCGGTGAATACGTCCTGTTCAACCTGGAGGCGGCTGGCTTCGTCGGCAAGCGGTGAGGCATATTCGACGGAATCCACATCGTATTTGAGTAGGAAAATCAGAGCATTGCTGAGCTGTTGGAGCTGCTGCTGGAGTTGACGGGTGTCCAATTCCAGGCGATCGAACCCCACCTGACCCTCAATTTTTAGTTCTACAATCGGTGCCTGGGATGGGTTGAGTTTGCCAGATGCGATCGCGTCTTGAACCCGGGCGATCGCGCCTTCTGCTACTTCCTCCATGCTTTCCTGTCCCCGTGCGGTTAGCTTCAGGCGCACTACGGGACGCTGATAATAATCCCGCTTCAATTCCGCTCGAATGCCCGTCTGATCCAGTTCAACCAGATACACGCCCCGCTCATAGAGGCTCTCTTCAACGCTATTTGCCTCGATCGAGCCGGGGTTGAAAACCCACCCTGCGATCGCATAGCTCTTGTGAATATGCCCAGAGCCAGATAATCCACACCCGCCTGCTTGAGCGGCAACAGGTCGCTATAGCGCAAGGCTCCTTGATAGCGGGCAATTTGCCCTTCCAGCCCGTGGTGGAACAGCATCACGGTGTGGTCGGATCCAGGTGGCAATTGTTGGATGGCGTCAGCAAGCTGGGCGATCGCTTTGGGTGCGGAGGCTCCATACCACTGGGAGCCAAGCACGCGCACCCCGCACTCTAAATCAATGTAGCCACCGCACTTATTTTCCCAATCCCACGGTTGGTAAGTGGGTTCACCAGCAGCAGTATCCCCCGGTTCCAGCAAGATCAGGTCATACCATTCAGCTAAATAGCGCAGCCAGCTTGTTTTGGTGCCGTAGGGTCGGTTGTCGTGGTTGCCCTCGATCGCAATCACCGGAATCCCAGCATCGTGCAGACTCTGCAGGCACAGCTTGGCCTGGTTCAAGATGTTGGGTTGAATACTGCGCTGCTCAAACAGGTCTCCGGCGATCAGCACAAAATCCACGCGGGGAAGAATCGCGTACTGTTCTAAAGCATCCTGCAACGCCAGAAAGAAGTCCTTAGTGCGCTCCTTACTGTCGTAGCGGTCAAACCCCAGGTGAATGTCTGCCAGATGAAGAAAGCGAGGCATAGCTAGGCAACCGTCCGCTGCTCAACTAACGTTTCCACAATCCTTGCCAATCGGTCAACCGTTTCTGCCTGTCGTTCGGCCGCTGCAACCTGTCGTTCGGCCACTGCCGCCTGTTGCTCAATCGCTGCCGCTTGTTGTTCTGCTACTGCGGACTGTCGCTCGGCCGCTGCGATCGCTCGTTCTGCTGTCAGCCGGATTTCAACCAATCCTTCGGTTAATCGTCCAACTTGATCGATCAACATCTCCAGCTTTTCGTCGATTCGGCTAAATGATTGGCTTGCGTCCATGCTTGTCCCGCTTCTGCTCACAGAGGTTTTACAAGTGTACTACCTCTTTCTTCTGGCTCTCTTGAATTTTTAAGCTAAATTTTTGGTCAGCATCGCCTGATACAATACGCTCGTCGGTTTGAGTTATTCTGCTATGTCTTCTGATCCAACCCCTTCTGCGCAAAGTTCATTGGGTGCGGATGCCGTGGATGAGGCGATCGCCCGTGGCCTTGACTTTGACGGCACCCCAATTCCCCCCGCCAAGCTCGACCTCTACACCAGTGTGATGGCATTGGAAGCTGGACGCCAGCGCAGCGGAGTCTCAAATACGATGCGATCGCGGATTGTCCGCATCGGAGCCAAGCACATTCCCCAGGATGAACTGAACCAGATGCTGATTAACGCTGATTTCGCGCCCCTAAAGGAGAAAGAAATTGCGTTTTATTACGGCGGCAAATAAGCTTGACTTCAGTCGAAAGTTTCCAAGAGGTGGTATTGCAGTCTCAACCATGATGAGCAAGACTGGATGGCTACAGCAAAAATCTGCTCTCGATCTTGAGATTGAAAAGCTTGATGAGTTGTCCCTGCAGGGAACCCAGATTTTTTACCTTGATGGGCGAAAGATACACAGCAAGGAAGATTTTTAAGGGAAACGGCTGCGGCAATGCACTTTCCCGACTACTTCGGTGCCAACTGGAACGCGTTTGATGAATGCATTACAGATTTAACCTGGCGACCTGCGCAGAAGTATATTCTGGTGTATGACCGACCCGATATTTTTGCAAAGGCTGACCCTGAGCAATGGCAAATGGCTGAAGAGATTTTGCGATCGGCAGTGGAATACTGGCAGGCGGCAGGCACTCCAATGGAAGTGTGGACACTTTCTTTACTCACTTAATCAATCACTGCTGATTTCAAAATAAGCATGCCTGCTTAACTCCGATGCCACCGCGTTACACCACCCGCCTGATCGATCAGGTGATGCCTTTTTCTTGCAGTTCGTTGCGGATGCGATCGCCCTCCGCAAAGTTCTTTGCCTTGCGAGCGTCCTGACGTTGCTGGATCAGCACTTCAATTTCCGCATCGGTTAAGCCATTTGCAGCTTCTAAAGCAACCTCCTCCGATGCTGGTTGAATTTCCAACCCTAAGACGTTTGCCAGGCTTTTTAGGGTTTGCCAGGATTGCTGCAGTTTCTCAATCGGCATGTCAGAGTTACCCTGGTGGATCAACTGATTGCCCTCACGACGGAGATCTTTGGCCAGTTCAAACAGAACTGAGAGCGCAATGGGAGTATTAAAATCGTCATCCATTGCCTGATTGAAGCGATCGACGGAACTAGACTCCAGATCTGGCAATGCATCGATTGACCAGCCAGGAAGTTTTGCAAACTGAGCATGGTATTGCAGTGCGTCTTTCAAGGTTCTCCAGCCACTCTCGGCAGCATCCAGTCCCTCAGCCGTAAAGTCGATGGGTTTACGATAGTGTGCTTGCAGGAGAAATAGCCGGAATGCCATCGGATCGTAGGTCACCAGCAAATCATGGGTGAGACGGATGTTCCCGATCGACTTGGACATCTTCTCGCCATCCATATTGACGAAGCCATTGTGCATCCAGTATCGCGCCAGAGGTTTGCCTATCACGGCTTCGCTCTGGGCAATTTCGTTTTCGTGATGAGGAAAGGTCAAGTCTACACCACCGGCGTGAATATCAACGGAATCCCCCAGTTCCTGCCGTACCATTGCCGAGCACTCAATGTGCCAGCCTGGTCTACCGGCACCCCAGGGAGACTCCCAGGCAGGTTCTCCAGGTTTTGCCGCTTTCCATAGGGCGAAGTCAAAGGGGTTCCTCTTTTTGTCGTTATCGTCTTCTAACTCAACCCGACCGCTCGCTCCGGCTTGCATTTCCTCTAACTTTCGCCCAGAGAGTTTGCCATATTCTGCAAACTGGCGCACGGCATAATATACATCTCCATCCGCGGCGTAGGCATAATTCTGCTGTTCTAACTCGTGGATCAGGCGTTGAATCCCATCAATGGTGTGGGTAGCTCTGGGGTAAGAATCGGCACGTAGCACGTTGAGGCGATCGGCATCCTCAAAATAAGCCGCAATAAATCGCTCGGCGACTTCTTGCATGGTTGAGCCTTCGTCCATTGCCCGCTTAAGGATTTTGTCATCAATATCCGTGAAGTTCTGAACGTACCGCACCCGGTATCCGCACCACATCAAGTAGCGTCGCACTACATCAAAGAAGACAAAAACTCTGGCATTGCCAACATGAAAATAGTTGTAGGCAGTAATGCCGCATACATACATCCGCACCTTGCCCGGTTCTACGGTCTCAAACGGTTCCTTGCGGCGGGTAAGGGTGTTGTAGATGATCAAGGACATGGCACGAACTCATCCAATCGCAGATGGGCAATAATAAAAGAACGGTAGCTAGGAGCTTGTCGGAGAAATGGCTTTGATCCCCCCTAACCCCCCTTAACAAGCGGGGAACTCTCCGGAAGTCCCCCTTATTAAGGGGGATTAGGGGGATCTCCGACAGGCTGCTAGCTGACTGGCACATTGGCTTGTCTTAACTACCGATTTCCTCCAACTATTTTCTGACGTTTCGCACCCCTAACGCTATGCAATCTGCAGTAACTCCTGACTCTGCTTCCGTCATGGACGCTCCCAAGGTTGGCTTACCCGTTACCATCATTACCGGTTTTCTGGGCAGCGGCAAAACGACTCTGCTGAATCACATTTTGACCAATCAGCAGGGACTGAAAACGGCTGTTTTGGTGAACGAATTTGGCGAAATCGGCATTGATAATGAGCTGATTGTCACCACGGGCCAGGATATGGTGGAGTTGAGCAACGGCTGTATTTGCTGCACCATCAACAATGATTTGGTAGAAGCCGTTTACAAGATTCTGGAGCGGCAGGACGCGATCGACTACCTGGTGGTCGAAACAACCGGGCTGGCCGATCCGTTGCCCGTAGCACTCACCTTTCTGGGCACTGAACTGCGCGACATGACCCGGCTGGATTCGATCGTCACCGTGGTGGATTCAGAAAACTACAGCCTGGACTTATTCAACAGTCAGGCGGCGTATAGCCAGATTAACTATGGCGACATTATCCTGCTCAATAAAGCCGATCTGGTCAGCGAGGAGAATCTGAATGACCTGGAAACTCGGATTCGGGATATTAAGGAAGGCGCTCGGATTCTGCGCACAGTAAAGGGACAGGTGCCGCTGCCCGTGATTTTGAGCGTCGGGCTATTTGAGACGGATAAATACTTTAACCCTGAAGGGTCAGGGGATGAGCATGACCATCACGAGCATGACCATGAGCATGAGCATGATCACGGACATGACCACGAGCATGATCACCATGACCACTTCGCTTGCGACCACGAGCATGGACAGTGTGTGCATGATCATGACCACGAGCACCATCACCATCACTCCAATCACTTGGAAAATGATGGATTTACGTCGCTTTCGTTTCAAAGCGATCGCCCCTTTGACATCAAGAAATTCCAGTACTTTCTCGACAACCAACTTCCCGAAAGCGTTTTCCGCGCCAAAGGCATTCTCTGGTTCGCGGAAAGCCCCAAACGCCACATCTTCCACCTGAGCGGCAAGCGCTTCTCCCTGGATGACGACGAGTGGAAAGGCACCCCCAAAAATCAGCTTGTCCTGATTGGTCAAGGGTTAGAGCATGAGGTGTTGCGATCGCAGATTGAACACTGCCTGAGCATGTCTTCTGCAAATAGTGGCAAGGGGTTTGGGAAGTAAAGGGATTGTAGATTTTAGATTGCAGATTGCGGATTTTAGATTGCAGATTGGCAACTCTCCGTATCTCCGCGTCCCCGCGTCTCCGTGTCCCTCTCATCTCCCTACCCCCTCCCTCTCGCTAAAATAGGAACGCAACATTAGGGTCGCTTCGTGGAATCTAGTCGGCAAGTTCTTGTTTGTCAGTATGTGAATTGTCAGTCCAGTGGCTCAGAGGCAGTATTGTCAGCTTTTCGAGCAAATCCTGTTGCTGGTGTGGAAGTAGTGGCCAGCGAGTGCCAGGGACAGTGCAGCGTTGGGCCGACTGTGCGCGTTTTGCCGGACGAGACCTGGTATTGTCGCGTGAAGCCGGAGGATGTGATTGAGATTGTTGATCACCATCTTTGGGATGGCAAACCCGTTGAACGCCTGCTGCATCCTCGCTTCCATCCCAAATTCTGATAACCAGTCAGGGTTACGGTTTGTACTGACAGCGCGATAGGTACGCCTTCCAAACGTATCCCTCAAGCGGACGAATAATTCTGGTCCATCTTGGCCCCTCGCTTCCGTCTGTGACGCCCAGGGCAACGCGATCGCCGTTTTTCAAACTGCCAATCACTCTGCCACCCGGTCTTGCGCGGATATTCAGTGCTGCAACCCTGACCGTGCAGTAGCCAGCAGGAGTTTGAGCAATTTGGACGCTTTGGGATTGATGGGTCGGGCTAGCAGGGGTTGCGATCGCAATCGCAACTGGCATTAGGAAAAGCGATGTCACTCCTGAGGTGAATGTAGAGGCTTTGATCATGGGATGCGTTCTTTTGGTTGAATGAAAAAATTTACTGCTTTATCGTAAACCGTTCAATGAGATGAAGTGAAGGATATTCGGGTGAGCGGTTCATTCTGCTGTTAGCATCAGGTCTGGAGTATCGGTGAGGATGTGCGATCGCGATGCGGGTAGTGGTTCAACGAGTCAAATCGTCTCAGGTGTCAGTCGATGGGCAAATTGTTGGCAAAATCGGTCGGGGATTGAATCTGTTCGTTGGCATTTCCGACACCGATACCGAAGCTGAACTGGATTGGATGGCTCGCAAGTGTTTGGAGTTACGGCTATTCCCGGATGGAGAGCGCGGACGATTTGACAAATCGGTACAAGAAATAGAGGGTGAACTGCTTGTGATTAGTCAGTTCACCCTCTATGGAGATTGCCGCAAAGGTCGTCGTCCCTCGTTCGATCGCGCCGCTGCCCCCGAAACGGCCGAGAGCTTTTACGAGCAATTTGTCGAAAAACTGCGCTCTAGCGGTCTGCGCGTGGAAACTGGCAAATTTGGTGCCATGATGCAAGTGTCGATTGAGAATGATGGGCCAGTGACGATTGTGTTGGCACGAGAAGGGCAACGGATAGGATAGCGGATGAAGCGGATGGTTAATGGGTATTGCCTGCAACCTCCTCTTCAGAATTGACAAAAAAATTGACAGGCCCTGCTAACAACCAACAACCTCCTTATACCAATTCGATTTGTGTCTGCTACAAATGATTAGGCTGAAAGCGCCTAACCATAGGCAACTTTCAATCTAAAATCGTCAATCCAAAATCTAAAATCGGTATTACAGATTCGCCTCAATCACCTCTCGATATTGGCTCTTCTGCTTCACACCCTTCAGTTCGCCCACTTTATCTTTGAGCTTGAACACTTGCAGGGTGGGGGTGCCAACCACACCAGCGGCTTCAGCGATTTCAGGATCCTGTTCAATGTTGATGTTGATGTAATGAACTTTGCCATCGTACTCATCCACCACTTTGCTCAAAATCGGTTTAAGAGTGTGACAAGGACCACATTGGGGTGAAGTGTAGAGGACGAGGATCGGGCGATCGCTCTCGTGATACAGCTTCCGCAACGCATAGCTGCCTGCATGGCGTGTCCTGGACCCATCAAACTCAGTTGCCTGTTCTTCCTCGGTTTGCTTCGCAGGAGTTTCTGCCGGACGGGTTTCTGCTTCTTTCGTTTGGTGAAATTCCTGAATTAACCCATTCGACGACAGCCAACGCTCCGCCAGCATCGCGGCCATACAGCCTGTTCCCGCCGCCGTGATCGCCTGACGATACTCATGGTCCTGCACATCACCTGCGGCATACACCCCTTCGATGCTGGTTTCCACTGAACCAGGTTTCGTTACAACATAGCCAACCTCGTCTAGTTCTAGCTGCCCTTTGAAGAGGGAGGTATTGGGCGTGTGCCCGATCGCGTAGAACAACCCGCGCACATGCAATTCACTCTGATCACCCGTTTGTCTGTTGCGGATCTGGACGCCCTGCATGTGGTCTGCCTCGCCAAATACATCCAGCAGGTCTGTATTCCAATGAACCGTGATTTTGGAATTGTTCAACACCCGATCCTGCATGGCTTTGCTGGCCCGCATCGTTTCACTGCGCACCAACAGATGAACATGGGAGCCATATTTTGTTAAGTAAACGGCTTCTTCTGCCGCAGAATCACCGCCGCCAACGACGGCCAGTTCAGCGGCACGGAAAATCGGAGTCGCACCATCGCAAATGGCACAGGCCGAGATTCCCCGACTCCAGAACTGGTTCTCACAGGGTAATCCCAACCGTTTTGCCGTTGCTCCGGTCGCAATCACCACACTGTGAGCAAGAACTTCGCGATCGCTGGAACGAATCACGAACGGACGCTCGCTGAAATCCACCGATTCCACATCTTCGGTTGCCAACTCAGCCCCCCAGCGAACGGCCTGTGATTTCATCTGATCCATGAGTTCGGATCCTTGAATCCCTTCAGGGAAGCCAGGGAAGTTTTCAACCTCTGTGGTTGTCATGAGTTGTCCACCCGGTAGTCCACCCGCTTGAAACCCTTCAAACACAAAGGGCTTGAGGTTAGCACGAGCGGCATAAATCGCTGCGGTAAACCCAGCCGGACCAGAGCCAATAATCACTAAGTTCTCTACGGTTGAAGTTGTCATACCTTAGCTAAACTCATAACGACTACGCTTAGTATAGTACATCTTTCTTAACTTTGAAAATCTCATACAGGATCGAATTCCAGGATTCCGGAATAGGAGTTTGTAGATGGTAGGTAGAAAGTAGTACTCGAAAATCGCTATAGGCAACCCCATCGTTTAGCATTTACGTGTAATTACAGTGATCAACGACGCTAGATGTGCTGAAAAACAAGCTTTACAGAACTTTCATAGTGGCTAAGTTTCAGGGTACAGGCGGTGATGAACGAATAGTATTTCCGTTTAATTAGAGAAATGTGGACAGCCTGCAAACCATCGTCTAGAGTCAAGTTCCAGGGTTATCTGCTGCACATGCACGCGACATACCTCCGAGTTTTACTCCTGCAAGCAATGAAAGCAATTTTGAATCATGCTACTCTTCCTGCTCTAACGCTTTTTTTGACAGCCGCATTCATAAACTCTGCCAATGCTCAGATTAATCCGGCTGCAGATGGCACTGGCACAGTTATCAATCAAGTTGGCAACACCACTAACATCACAGGTGGAACTCAAGCTGGCTCTAATCTGTTTCATAGTTTTCAAAAATTTGGACTCAACGACGGACAAACCGCCAACTTTGTCTCCAATCCTGCAATTCAAAACGTTCTGGGACGAGTCACAGGTGGCGATCCGTCAGTGATTAAAGGACTGATTCAGGTTACGGGTGGCAACAGCAATCTGTACCTGATGAATCCAGCCGGTATTGTCTTTGGTGACAATGCCAGCCTGAATGTACCCGGTTCATTCGTTGCCACCACTGCCAATGGAATCGGCTTTCGTCCTAGCATTACCGGATTACCCAGTCAATGGTTTAATGCCGTTGGTTCTAACAACTACGCTGCACTCGTTGGTACACCCACCCACTTTGCATTCACGATGTCTCAACCGGGTGCTATTGTAAATTCTGGAAATTTGGCGGTTGGGCAAGGTAAGAGCCTTGTTCTGTTGGGTGGCGCTGTGCTCAACACAGGGACTCTGTCGGGCGGAACCGTTAATGTAACCGAGGTGCCGGGTGAAAAGCTGGTGCGGGTTGGACAAGCAGGTAGCCTTGTCGTCCTGGAATTGCCGCTAGAGGTTAGAAGAGCCGTCAATCCACTTCCGTTCACACCATCATCGTTGCCGCAACTGTTAACCGGAGGTAACGCGGGGAATGCAACTAACTTAACGGTTGAAAATGGTGTAGTGACGCTAACAGGCTCCGGAGTTACGGTTCCCAGCCAGCCTTAAACTGTAGGGTAATCAGTGATTGGTAATCGGTGATTGACTAAATGTCCAATCACCGATTACTAGCCTAAACCCATGATCTTTCGTCATTTGCGACGTCCTGTTCATATCAAACTGTCTTTTGCCGTTCACTGGTTGCTCTTCGTTATTCTCGCAGGTACGGCAATCTCTCCAATGAATATACAAGGATCTCTCTGACGGTTCTCGCAGGGCTGCTCTAGAGTGGAAGTATGATTTCTAGATAGCGTGACTCGATGGTCACCCTTGGGAGGCAGTAGCGGATGAGTTCGTGGCGCGATCGCTTTAATAAAGTCAGCGGCAAGACGCGGTTTGTTGTCTGTCGCTTATTCATTCATCTGGCAGGAAATGAAGTTGCCCCCTTGCTGGGAGTGCTGAACAGTACTGCACGGCAGGCAGTAGAGAACGAGGGAGACTTACAAGCCGTTGGCGAAGGACTGGTTGAAATTTGCCAGAGTCTATTGCAATATGACCTCTACTGGCAGTCGGCTGCCAACGAAGGCAACGTGTTTTGGAACGAGGGGGAAGCGGGCGACTTGGTAGAAGAGTTGTTTACTGACTCTGCCCAGCGCTACCGGAGTGGCACTCAGCTGGTTGGCGCTGAAAATCCTGATGATTTCCTCTCTGTGCCGATCACCCAGAACCTGATTGTCATGCTGACCGTTGCCTGCGAAGGTGAGATGCCAGAGCTAGAGACTGACCTCGCAAATGTCAGTGCGCTCAAAACAGGGTTGAAGGCGCTGATCAATTTGCACTACCAGGATCGCTTGCGCGCCGTTCAGGTTCACTTCTCTCCAGCCCAGTTAGGTGACGAACTAACGTCCGACCAGTTAATCCAGAACTTTCCAGAATTGATTCCTCTGTAAGTTGTTACTTTGAGAATGTCGCACACCCACCATGAACATGCTTCGCCAACTATTAATCTATGCAATGGTTTTGACCCTTGCTGTAACCACTGTATCTTGCGGTAATGCCCCCTCGACTGGTAATTCCGCTAGATCGTCCAATTCTCAGGAGGCTGCGAATGTGCGGTCGCCTCAAAATCGTTTATCGGATGGCCAGTACCCTGTGCAGCAGGCAACCTATAACGATGCCAATGGTGAGTACAGCCTGATGCTGCTCAATACAAAGCCAGGTGACTCTCCGACCTATCGAACGGCAAACCTGCAGATGGCGCGGCTAACCAACGAGGACGTTGCCAAAGGGCAGAAGAGCTACCTGAAAGTTGAAAACGGTCAGCTATCGTTGTATTTGACAGAAGATTTCAAGATTGAATACGTCCATAACGTTGCAGAAACCCAGACCAATCCCCAAACTGGACAGCAAGAAACAGTTGTGGTGCGTCAGGAATCTAGTTTCTGGACTCCGTTTGCGGGAGCCTTGGCAGGTCAAGCGTTGGGTAGCTTACTGTTTAGACCCCAGTACTATGTACCGCCTGTGTATCAGCCAGGGGGCGTGCTAACTGGCTATGGTGGCTATGGCCGCACCTATGACCAAGCAGTTGGCAGCTATCGCCAGCGATACAATGCACCACCGGCTGAAGTCCGCAATCGGCAAACGTTCCGCTCTACTGGACAAAACCGCTTTGGCAGCAATCAGCGATCGGGCGATCGCGCCACGGGTTCGGGCTATGGCTCCAATACCCTGCGCCGCTCCAACTCCGGCAGCAACTATCAAAAACGCTCTCCCAGTGGTTTCGGTAGTTCGTCCCGTTCGCGTAGCCTTGGCCGTCGCCGCTAACTCTTAGAAGTCGGATTTCTTTATGTGGAATGAACGAGATCGCGATGCTTCTACGATAGAAATCCGACTTCTTGACGTGTTTCGTTATGGATTGAATTCCTTAGCGTGATGGTTGCAGAGCCAGAGGTAATCGCCTTCGGGTGTGAGCAGGCGTTTCAGTCCGCCCCAGTGCTGATGGTATCTTTGCGATCGAGAAATTGTCGCAGGGATCGCAACGCTGACCCATCCAGGTGTTCCAATCGGCGCTCCGACCCTGGCAGCGCTTCGGCATAGTCCAAATCTGGAAAACCTTTGCTGTCGGGAAGTTTGTTGACTAGCTCTTTGGCAAAGTCAATGTCACTCTTGAAAATTTCTTGATAGTCCTTCGCTTCCATGATGCCCAACCAGGGACCGATCAGAGGGGTGGCAAATTTCAGGACACCAACCATACGGCGGTAGTAGGGAGTTATGGTTTGCAGCCACTGCTGCGGCTCGTCGATCGCGTAGAGTCCACACGGTTTCTTCGGTTTATCCGGGTCAATTGTCGGGTGCATACAGCCGGGCATCTGGCAGTAGAGTTGCAGGTTGATGCGCTGTAGACCGATATCTTTTTGCCAGGGTCTGCGATCGTCGGGACGCAGGACAAACACATTCGGACAGTAGGATTCCAGGTATTTCTGCTGCTGGCGAAACTGGCGCAGAAACTGACTTTGCACCAGTTCGCGCAGTTCGGATTGACCCTCCTGAATGCGATCGAGGCGAGCCAGCACCGCATCTTGCGTGGTCCAATGCAGTCCGAACAGCAGTTTGGCGGCCGAAATGTTTTCCAGACAGTTAGGGCATTCAATTTCTTCTTTGGGCGGTGTGCGTTCCAGACGTTTCACCAGATTGGCGTAGTCGAATTCGTGCAGGCAGCGTTCCTGATTCGGGTCGGGGCAGGGGATCAGGCGGGTGATTTGCAGTCCGGGATAGCGGCGCAGGGTGAGTTCAATACCCTCTTTGAGCAAATCAAAGAAGCTGTGGGGCATGGGGCCGCGCACGGTGAGCTGCAGGTATTTTGCATTGGTGCGATCGTCCCGTCCGACTTTTGTCAGTGCCAGGTGTTTCTGCTCCCGGTCTTGAAACAGCACCCCGGTTCGCCAGTGGATGCCGCGTCGCTCTCCAACCTCAATAGTGAAGCGATGCTGGCGGGCAATGAACCAGGTTGGAATCCCAGGCAGCACCTCACTAAGCTGGAACTTCATCGAGATTTCCTTGCAGTTAGCTTCCTGCCGTTTGGCATCCCAAAGCGCTTCGTAGTCGGGCGGCTCAAAGGGTAATCGTTCCACAACCAGGCTGATGTCTTTGTTCTCCAAAGTGCGGTAGGAAAGGTCAAAGCGCTCCATCAGGCGCAAGAAATGGTCACGCATCGGAGCATCCAGGTCATGCCAGAGTTGCTCCATGCAGATGCGGGTAAAAATGCCATTGCGTTGGATGACTTCCTCCGCTTCCAATACTTTGCTGATGTACTCCGTCACCCACTGCGGTTTGAGGATGACAAGATCGTTGAGGTCATCGTTGTCTTGAAAAAAGAGGATGTCCCCCAATTCGTGCAGCCAGGTTGCCAGAATCCGGTGACTATCGGATTTAACCTCGCATTGAGTCATAATTTGCCAAAACCGCTGCGGCAAGACATAGCGAGTTTTGGATACCCGCACCGCTTCTGCAAACTTAAGCCAGGTAGTTGGCCAGGATTCACCCATCAATGGCAAATTGGCCGCCGCAGTCGTAATTGCCTGACGCAGGTCTCCAACCCCTTGATTGGTCTTATTGCTAATCTCCCATTGGCCAATGACTTGCGGAAACTGCTCTTGCAGATCGCTCAAGGGCAGATTGGCATCACGCTCATCAATGTGGGTGGCAACCAGAAGAATTGGCGAATCGGGAGCATTCGCGCGAATCGTTTTTAGCCAGTAAATCAGTTTGCCCTGCTCCCATCCCAGACGAGCATTCCATGCCAACAGAAACAGGGAACGGTTGGTAAGAAAGAACTGATGCGTTGCGTGGTAAATCTCCTGTCCGCCGAAATCCCAGGTATTGAGCTGCATGGTGACATCCGCTTCTTTCGGATGAGCCAGTTTCAGGCTAATAATTTCAATCCCATGCGTAGTCGATTCCTGTTCATCAAACGGTTGTCCATTCAACGCCCGCAGTAGCGATGTTTTGCCCACCCCCCCTTCTCCCACCACCAGAAGTTTAGAAATCCACTGTTTTGTACCTGCGTACAGTTGTTCGAGCAGATAGGTAAGAAGCGCTCTCGTGCCTTGAATTTTAACTTCAGGAGCAAAAGATAGTAAGTTGTTGAGCGGATTGGCAAAGAAGTCTAGCTCTCTCAGGTTGGTGAGCTGTCCAATTTCTGGTGGCAAACTATTTAAGTCATTGTAATGAAGGCTTAGCTCTCTCAGGTTGATAAGTTGTCCAATCTCAGGCGGCAAACTGCTCAGTTTATTGTTAACAAGAGATAGAGTTGTCAGATTAGTAAGTTGTCCAATCTCAGGTGGCAAACTGCTCAATCGATTGACAGAGAGGAACAGCTCGGTCAAATTGGTGAGTTGCCCAATTTCAGGTGGCAGACTACTCAATTGATGACCGGAAAGGCTTAGGCTAGTTTGCTTTGTTCGAGCCGCTTCCTCGATTATTTTGAGCAGTTCTGCTTGGTCCATGTGAGAGGAAAGGATGAAAGATGAAGAATAAAGGATGAAAGGTGAAGAAGGAGCAAAATCGTTGTTACTTGTTGCTTGAAATCATAGATTTTGGGCCTGTGATTACAATTCCATCGGGTTGAAAGACTTGCCAATCCACAATGTCATACGTATAAACTTGGCGAACGCCAGCAACTAAAGCTGTTGCAGCGTGTCTTGCATCATGAATCCGGCGAGCAGTTAGCTGGTGATTTGCAGCAAGTTCTAACATTTTGCTACCAGCATCCGCTCCCGTTTCCAGGACTCGAATTGCGGATGGGTTTTCTATCAGCAATCTCACAGCGTAACTTGCAACTTCTGGTGTTTGAGGCGGTTGAGCACCTACCCAAGTCAATGCAGCATACACTTCAGCTAACACTCCTACCGACGTACATGCCACAAAATCACCTCTTCGAGCAGATTCCACAATTGAGCCAGCTTCAAGGTGACGCGGATCGCCACTCATAAGAGCACCAATAAACAGTCCTGCATCTAGAAATACCCAATCTGTTGTGCTCATGGGTAAATTGCGTCCTTCCAGCCCTCCGGCACAAATCCGTTTAACACAGGAAGCGGCTTCAATGTTGGTTTGGGTTGGATGATCACGGACTCGCCATTGGGAAGCTGAACCGTTAAAGTTCCTTCTTGGAGGACTCTACTCAGGAATTCCGCGATCGAGATTCCTGTTAGCGAATCAAGCGTAATTACTGGTGTGGCATCCATATATCAGCAGCTCCATCAATACAACCTACTGTCCAAATTTTTCTTTCAAGCCAGCAGAAGGGGCGGTTGAATCTATGGTAATCGGGAATGAAGAACGGGTGAGGGGCGATCGCACTTCTCACCTACATCAGCTCACCTGCGATCGCGCCTGGTTGGACACTACTATAGCTACAGGAGAATAGTTTCGGTTTATGAATGGATATGAATTCTGAACAGGTGCTGCTGGAGAGTTGGAGAGCGAGCTTCACAACACCTGATCAACGAGAAAAATCCGTAATGCGTTTGAGAATTGCACCACTCGCGATCGCAGCTTGAGATTGGCGATCGTCTACGTACACTGGCATCCACTACATACCTTTCCGCCACTGCTCCCGCTCCTCAATAATCATTTGGCTGAGCGTTGGAGTTTCAGGTGGCGGTGTCCAACGATGACGAGCGATTGAAGCCAAAATCTCTTGAACGGAACGTCCATGATTAGTGGACGGTTGTAGTTTTTGTAGCCGCTCATCCACCGTTTTTCAATCAACGTTTTGAGTTCCTCAACCGTCATATCTGCAACTCGAAAGGCTGTCATTTCGTGTTCTCCTGTATTGCAAGAAGAGAGTGGAGAATTTGTCTGCGTCTATGGTAGTCGGGAATGAGAGTGGGTGAGGGGCGCGCCTACTCAGCCGGACGCAGCATCTCTTCACTAATACGGTTCTTTAGGCTGAAATGTCTCCGGCTCATTCGTCCTCCTGGTTAGACGATTCTGTTCGCCTTGCTGAATCTCGCGCTCCAGGAAGTAGTTCAACAACGTTCTTAGTAGAACGATCGCGCCCAGATTCAGAATATCCTGACGAGTGGGAGCCACGGTTGTACGCAAAATGTCACTGGCAACCGTGAACTCCAGTCCCAGCGTTAGCGCCCGTCCCAGTTGCAAGCGAACCGACTCAGTAGCATCGCGATGTTGCCGTGAGTGGGACAGAAAGCGGTACAAATAGACAACCAGGGCACGAACGACGGCGCTGCCAATCACGATCGCGGCGGCGATTTCTGCTCCGGCGGACAAGTAGCCAACGACTGGTTTAATCCACAACTCCAGGGGGCTGCTGAGGACTCTCTCGGTTTCAGTCTGTCCAGTGTTTAAACTCAGCAGTAGCACGAGTCCGCCAATCAGCGCCAGCGGCAGCAACAGGTTGGCAAAAAAATCAGTCGAAGGTTCTCGTTTCATCGATGCGCACTCCTGGCAAATTCTGTTGTGACAATAACACCAAGATGGATTTTTGAGACTCTTACGCTACATAGAATGCGATCGCTGCTGGGGTGAAGCCAACTAGAATTGAGACAATCTGGGGTGAGCCATACTTTGCAGTCCCAGGAGCACTCCCAGCCAGTACCATAACCATGACAACCCTGCTGATTCAAACTGAAAGTACTCCTCTGACGGTCGAGTTGCCTGCGATCGCACAGATGACGAATGACCAGTTCTACGAATTCTGCCTTGCGAATCGCGATCTGCGCATCGAACGCACTGCCAGTGGAGAAGTGATCATCATGCCACCAGCCTTTTCAGATACAGGCAACCGCAATTTCAATATTGCTGTAAAGCTTGGAGGCTGGGCAGAGCAGGATGGCACAGGGCTTGGATTTGACTCCAGTTCGGGCTTTACGCTGCCGAATGGGGCAACCCGTTCTCCAGATGCAGCCTGGATTAAACTGGAACGCTGGAATGCCTTGACGGAAGCCCAAAAAGCGTCCTTTGCCCCCATTTGTCCAGATTTTGTGATTGAGTTGCGATCTTCCAGCGATCTCCTCACGACACTGCAAAACAAGATGCAGGAGTATCTCGACAATGGGGCGTCGTTGGGCTGGTTGATCGATCGCACGAATCGCCAGGTTTACATTTACCGTCCCAACCAAGAACCCGAAATTTTGGCTGATCCTGAATCTGTGAGCGGCGATCCAACACTACCTGGATTCGTTCTGCAAATGACCAAAATTTGGTGAACTGAATGAACGCGATCGCAATTGCTCAGGATATCGATCGCAGCACTTCTTTAACTACGATCGCACAATCTGGAAATGCCAGCAGCGAAATCGTCAACTCTTCGGTCAAGATGGTTTCGCTTTGATATCCACTGGCACTCGGCGACCGATACACGTGCAGCCTGCGAGCATTGACATCCAACACCCAATACTCCTGAATTCCAGACTTTGCGTAAGCGGGGGCTTTGATTTCGCGATCGTAGGTCAGGCTTGTATCTGCAACTTCAATCAGTAAAAACACTTCGGTTGCAGTCGGATGGTGATCGTCGTAAAACAACGGGTCGGGATTCACAACTGCAATATCGGGTTCTGGTTCCGAGTAGTCATCAAGTTGCACTGGATCTTGCAGTCGGATCAAGGCGCGATCGCCCAATTGGTTTCTCAGCGATCGTTCAGCACGGGTGATTGCAGCGCTATGAGCGGTTCCTTGGGCTGTCATTTGGATTATTTGCCCACTCAGTAATTCAATGCGCTCACTAGGATGAAAGATGCCAGCGTCCGCCATCCGGTGATAGTCCTGAACTGAAATGCGGCGAACCGCAACAGCAGTATCCATGGATCCTTGAAAATAATGCTCTTTGATAGTAGTCCACGGCATACGTTTAGCCACCCTTATTAGACTGCCAACGCCTTATAGAAGTGGGAGAGCCTGAGAACCCGCAAAACCCATCGTGCTTTAGCCGCGGGATGTAGCGAGGGTTCTCACGAGGCTGCAAAGCCTCAGAGTCACTAACTGGTACACTAGTATTTGTCAAGGTTCAACTCCTTCGCCTCATCCCAACCCTTCTCCCCAAGGAGAAGGGCTTTCGGACATTTCCGTTGCCCTCTCCCAGTGGGAGAGGGCTAGGTGAGGGCAGTCTTTGCAGGCGTTTTAGAAAAGTCGCACATTGCGTAAATGACCAATGACCAATGACACCCCGATCGACTTACTCGTTGATGATCAGCAAATAGGGGTAGTCTGTGGCGGTTACCGTTAGTTCCATAGAGTTTTCACGCCGCCGATCGATGGTTACGGGAATGGTGCGATCGCCCAGCGGGTCGTACACTTCGACTGATTTTGCATTTCCATTCAGTCCTGAAACTTTCAGGGTGTATTGTTCGGGAGGTAAATCCTGGGTGACATCGCGCGTCATCACGTAGTAGGGAATCACGAACCGCTTGCTGTTGACCTGATACGGGAGGAAGGCAAACACGTCTCGGTTATACAGGTCAGGATTGGCTTCCGTACCCGTACCGTCGCCTTTGAACTGGGTGTGGTTATGGGTGTCCATAATCCACTCCAGGTTAACAGGGCGTGTGGTTTTCAGGTTGGGATCCAGTTGCTCTTGCATTTTGGCGGTGATGCGTCCAGTCACTTGCAGAGCCGGAGAGACGTAGGGGCGATCGTCGGTGGGGTAGGTGCTGTTTGAGGCGGTGTAGTTGAGGAAATTATCCTGCACCATGCCGAAGGACAAATCGCCTCTGGCTGCCGAGAATAACTGCAGTTTAGTGACGCCTTTGTTGAGGTAGAAGGTGTAGTAGCGGGCCGTGGTTTTTGCTTTGAGTTCCAACGCCGCCTCACGGTCGGTAATGCCGTTTGAGTTGGGGGGAATGCCCACTTCTGTCACCCAGACTTCGGTTGGCACGACGCGATCGCCAATCTTGCGTGCGTAGCGTCCGTGGGCGTCTTTGGCGATGTAGCTGGTGAGGGGGCCGGCATCCCGAATCAGGGTTTCGGTTTGCAAGGCAGTGCCGTAATACTCCGGGAACAGCGCAGAGTAGTTGGGGATAAAAGTGGTTGGATCGCCCAACGCATTCAGTTTGGTGCTGACTCGTTCGTCTTTGGGAAAGGTTTTGCGACCCGCATAGGGATGTTTGTTGAGCGCGGTGATGCGCTCCGGTGTGGAGGAGGAAGCTGGCCAGGGGATAGTGTTAGCAAAGCCGTTGCCGAATTGAACGCCTGAAAATTGAGTCGGGTGGGTCGTGGCGTAATTCGCTGTTGCGTTGACTAACTCACCCCAGATGCTGCGCTGGTCGTAGGTGTAGGGATCGGGGTCGTAGTAGTTGTTAATAGAAAGGAACTGAGTGCCAAAGGTTAACTCGTTCCAAATCTCCATGTCAAACCCTTTATCTGCATGGTTGGCCGTTCCCAAAGCGTCGGTAACAAAGTTCGCGATCGTGCCGACGTAGCGCTGCCAGCCTGCGATCGTTTCGGTGTTGTCGGCGCTGCCTGGGACTGAAAAGGGGCGATATTTCAGGGTTGCCATTGGCACGTTACTGCCAGCCGCGATCGCCTTGGGCAGCGGTTTCGAGAGGGTGACCGTGTTGCCGTTGATGGCCGTAATTAATGCCTCGGCGGCCCAATAGCCAGACAGGTTACTCAGACCGCTCCGACCCAGCACTAAACCCCTGGTATCGTTTAAGCGCAGGGTGGTGGAACCGGCAGGGGCAGCTTCTGCTACGGTGCGACTGAACATGCGCAGTGGGGTTGGCACTCCCTGGTGCGCATTGAGCAGAATCAGAGGACGAACGCCCCACTGTTTGCAAGCCTCCAGAATGGCACGCAGTCGGGTGGGATTGCTGAGTTTGGTTTCATCGTCGTAGTTGAGGTTTGCCCAGCCAATTTCGATGCGTGCATTACGAATGCCATGTTTGGCCAGCATCTGAATCACTAAGTTGGGATCAATCGTGTTGTTATAGTTCAGATCCAGCACCATTCCCACCCCATTCAGGAGTGTGGTGGCAGGCACCGTTTCGCTGTAAGCACGCCAGGGCTGCAGCCAGTGGGAGTGCGCCCCAAACCTAACGTCGGTGAAGTAAGTGGGATTAGTGGGGTCGCTCTCGCGGATGACTCCTTTCCCCTGCGCGATCACCAGGGTTGCATTCGTCGGAGCGTTCAAGTTCACGAAGAGGGTCTCCGTGTTTTCCGAAATCAGATCGCCCATAATCGGGACGGCGATCGTTTTGCGAGTTTCGCCCGGGTTGAAGGTCAAAGTGCCGCTTGCCGCTGTGTAATCACTGCCCACCGTAGCCGTACCATCCGCCGTCGCATAATTCACGGTTACGGTTTGTGTGCTGGAGGTGGACAGGGAAACCGTGAACGTGAGGTTGCTAATACCGCTGTTTCCCTCAGTCAGCGTTGGATCATCGATGGATAGGGCTGAACCAGCGGCAGCCGTTTGAACGGACGCCGCAGGCGAGATAGATGGTGATCTTGAGGACGCTCCATTGGAAAACGAATCAGCACTGCTGAGGCTGGTGAAACGGTCAGATGGATTGAGTGGGTCAGGGGCGATCGCGCGGCTGAAGGATGCGGGATCGGTTGTCAGCGTCACCGCTCTTGGGAATTCGGGACTGTTCACGAAGGGGTTGATCACCATAAAAATCCATCCTCCATCAGATGATTAGCTGGTAAGCGCCTAAACCACGTTCAGCTCGAAATCTGTAGCTTTCCCTTCAGAAAAACTCCAGGTCTGGACGTGGACAAGGTTTAAACACACTCAAATTCCACAGCAACTGAATGCAGGCTCTGCAACATACAGCTCTGCAATGCCGACATGAGATGAACCCAAGTTCAAGGTGAAATAAGCAACCGATTCAGATGGATGAAATCAATTGCTGAATCAGGCTCTTCAGCAACAGTTGATTTCATCCGCTGCCGGATATTTCGCTCACTGAAACGGATCGAATGAACGTTGATGAATTTGCTTGTCAAAATCGATGTTGGCACCGTACTATCGACTGCTCAAAACCAGCCCTACAGATGCACCCAGGACTTACGCAAACCTCGGAGGTTTAACCCAGAATCAAGCATTGTGCCGAACGATAGTAACTTAAACCTCCGAGGTTTTAGTCAAAAGAGCTGACATTATAGTCATTCAACAATTGCATTTTGCAGTAGTAGAATTCCCTGATTTGAAGAGATGATGAAGCTTGCAAAATGCTAAACCTTGCTCTTGCCAGATGAGAGCTTATGGGATTGCTGCTTTTGTAATCAATAGGTTATGTGCTAATCCGCCGACTGGCACAAGGAAACGTTTACTTTGCACTGCAGCACTTCACCAGTGGTTGGGCAGCAAGCTGCTCAAGACCCACGGATTTCAGGAGCGCGTTCCATTCAGCCAGAACCGCTGAATCGGTTGAGTTTGTGAGCCGCTGTTCTGCCAAAGAGGTGATGGCATCGTACCAAAACCGTTTTCAATGTAGAGCGCTGTCTGCTGTTGAGGAGAGACTTGCTTGAGGCGATCGATCAGGGCAGGCTTTGGATTGACTCGTTCTACCCAACCTTCCACGAACACAAGCGGCAGCAGGTTGAATGAGTCACTGCTTGACAAACCAGTATTGGGAACTTTAGCAGAGTTAGAGAAGCAGTCAGCTTTGCCTTTGACTTTCAAATACCAGTGGTGCAGTTTGCCCGTCTGCAGAGCAGCACCATTGGCAGGTAGCTGGATGCTTACGATCCCAGGCGTTTGAGGGGGTGTGACCGTCGTCTTGTATAGATCCTGTTCCTGTTCATCCTGTAACGTAAATTCAACTGAATCAATCGATTGGTTGGTGTAGGGAATATAGAACCAAAAGGTTGGGCGTTCAGCGGTTGTTAGTCCCCAAACACTGGTTACCTCTTGAGTAGACGATTTCTCTTTGTACTCAGGCACTAACGCGGCAAGATTATCCAATAAGTCATCCCGTGTCGCTTTTGCTAACGTCAAACAGCCCCGCGAAGCCGCCGATGAACGAATACCGGGTGCGCGTCGATTGGGTGGTTTGGGAAACCCTCCCCGTGCTGCAAGGGTGAGGGGAGACGGCTTGGGGTTGCTCTGTGTCTGTCTGGCAACACTGATGTTTCCCGTGAGGACGATCGCGATCGCCAGAGACACAGAGGTAAACAATCGAAACGCTTTCATGGGGGTTTTACTCCTGAGGAACCGTACTCAATGATTGCCGTCGAGCCAACAGGACACGGTAAGCAACAACACTGCTACTGCTGGCAAGTTGGGATAGGGCAGCAGGCACAAGCGGAACCCAACCGCCAAATTGAACCAGTAAACCCAGGCAGATGCTATACAGGATCGCGATCGCCATCCCACTGGCCAAACTTAAATAGGGAAATCGGCGCAGGTAGAACACCAGCAGTCCACCCACAATAGACCACCCGCCCATCCAGATCACCTCTGCCCAGAAGGGCATTGCCCATAGTAGAGGACGACCATCTAAGACGGCACTGATCAGTTGACTGGTCATCTGAGCTTGCAACATCACGCCTGGAATCTCTTGAGCTGAACCCTGTTCGCTGCGGTAGGGGGTCGAAGAATAGTCCTTAAAGCTGCTTGCGGTCGTGCCGATGATTACAATCCGGTTTTTCACATTATCAATCGTGAGTCCGTCGGCGAGTGCTTTTCCTAAGCTGATCCGAGGGGCAATTTCGTCAGGGGTGCTAGAGGAACTGTAGTTTTCGGGCGAACGGTAGTTCAACAAGATCTGGTATCCTCGTCCATCAATGTTGAAATATCCTCCAATGGGAAACTCGATCGCTTTAATCAGTGTACGGCCAAGCTGCCAGTTCCCCTCGGGTGTGAACTGCAGGGTAATTCCTTTGGTTTGCAAGTAGTGCAGCGCCAGGGAAACACTCAGTGAGTAGTCAGCGGGGCAGATGGATGACGGCTCCATGGTCAGCAAGTGGCGACGCACAATCCCATCTTGATCGGGAACTGTGTCGCTGAAGCCGAGCCGGTTAAGAGCTTGATCAGCAGGGATTTCGGGCGGAGGCTTCATGCCAAGATCCCCGGAATTTGGGTTATCTCTCTGGCAAACAGCAACCAGGTGATCGCTCTGTTTCAGTTCGGTAGCGAGTGTTGGAAATTGCTCTCCAACGGGATCTCTCCGATAAATATCTAATCCAATCACCGCAGGCTGGAGGCGTTTCAGTTTTTCCAGCAGATGGGAGAGCGATCGGTTTGATAACGAAATGTCGCGTGGCTTTTTGGAGTCTTGTTGATTCTGGTCGTTGACATCTTTCTCGGTCACCTCAATCACCAGCAGGCGGGTATCTTGCGGTTCTTTGGGACGCAACTGGATGAGCTGATCAAATGCCTGCAGCTCGAACCGGTGTAGAACTCCCAGATAGCGCACTCCTGCGAGTAAGCCAGTGACAACTATGCTAACTAGAAGCACCCAAAGCAGCTTTAGTTTTGGTGCAGGAGGTGGGGAGGATGGGGAGGATGAGGGGGATAGGGGGAATGGGCGCTTTAGTTCTTGCCAGGTGGGCGGAGTTTCTGCTGGATGCTGGCAAATGACGGGCAGCCAGGTGGCACAGGGGAATTGTCCTTCTAGCCCTTGCAGCCGTTGGCGTGCCTCCTTAACCGCCAAATATAGCGGGACTTCTGCCTGGGAATAGGCGGACAGGAAGTATTTCAAAATTCTTGAGCGACGCGATCGGGCACGGGTTCTCGCATCACAATCAACTGCGGAATCTGCAAATACGCCAGCTCTCGCGCCAACCCCAACCCATCGCAAGAGTTGAAGATGGCCAGTTTCAACCCCCGTTCTACCGCCTTTTCCAGCGCATGTTTTAACTGGCTAATGGTGAGACTCTCAGTTTGATTGAGATGGATCAGCCCTGCCTCATCAGCCCCTTGACTGGCGCTGTGTCCGGCAAAGAACAAGATCTCCCAACTTTGCTCCCAGAGCTGGTCACTGAGATCTTGGCGCTCTGGTTCCACTAAAAAAGTGACATCAGCATCGGAGAGTTGCTCTAGAACAGCCCGATCTTTCTGGATGTCAATTCCCTTGCTGTTTCCCAAAATTGCCAGGATACGAACCGTTGAACTAGGGGTTGAGGTCCGTCCAGGTTGCTGACTAAAGTCGAGGGGACTCAATGCAATTTCGGCTTTCGGGTATCGTTCCATCAAGTCCCAAAGATGCCAGGGCAGCCGCCGCAATTGCGGATCGTCAGATTGAATAACAGCCCGGATGACATCGGTAGGCTCTAACTGTTCTAGCCACTTCTCTCGAATGCGGCGAAACGATCGCGCATCCAGCCACTCATTAAAGCGATCGCGCAGTTGCCGTGCCGCTACATCACAGTCTTCAACTGTTACTTGAGGACTGACTGCCTTGGGTAACCCAACTGGGCGACCTGGAAAGTCCAAACTGCGATAGATGGTTTGCCAGCGGTTGTAGTGTTGTGGGATGTCTGAATCTGGGGGAAGCTCACCCGTAATCTCGATCGCAGATGGAGCATTATCCTCGCCAATTTGAAGCGTAACAGGACATCCCTGCTCAACATTTCCCCGTCCCAGTTTCAAAACGACCAACCTGCCCACTTTAAGCGCTCCTTAGACACCCCAACATTATGGCTAGCTAAAAGCTTTTAGCATGGTTCCTTGAATTGCATCTTTCCACACTATTTCCAGAATTGTGATAGCCCTCTGTTCATCTCCTACGACCCACTCCCGCCGCTTATGCAGCAGATTGCCTGCATCCCTTCACCTCTTCATCCCTTCATCCCTTCATCCCTTCACCCCTTCACCCCTTCACTCCAAGTGTTAGCCTAGAAATGTTTCTATCTCAAACGTTTAAACATTTCGTCCATGAACAAAGTTGTAGTGGGACTCTCTGGTGGAGTCGATAGTTCAACCGCTGCGGCAATCCTACATCAGCAAGGGTATGAGGTCGTGGGTTTAACCTTATGGCTGATGAAGGGGAAGGGGCAGTGCTGCTCGGAAGGCATGGTGGATGCCGCACAGTTGTGTGACCAGTTGGGCATTCCCCATCACATTGTGGACAGCCGCGAGGTGTTTGAGAAGAACATTGTGGATTATCTGGTGAGTGGTTATAGTGACGGGATTACCCCGCTGCCCTGTTCCCAGTGCAATAAAGCCGTGAAGTTTGGGCCGATGCTGCACTACGCCAATCAGGAATTGGGTTGCGATCGCGTTGCTACTGGACACTATGCTCGTATTCGATATGACGAAGCCACCGGACGCTATCAGCTCCTTCGTGCCGTAGACCGCTCCAAGGATCAATCCTATTTTCTCTACGATCTGCCCCAGCATGTCCTGGCTCACGTCCTATTTCCACTGGGTGAATCCCCTAAAACAGAAACTCGTCGAATTGCAGCGGAGTTTGGGTTACATACGGCCAGTAAGCCCGAAAGTCAGGATCTTTGCCTGGTAGAGGCCAATGGCTCCATGCGGGCGTTTCTAGACAAATACATTCCACCGCAGCAGGGCGAAATTGTGGATCAGACCGGCACGGTGCTGGGCTACCACGAAGGCGTCCATCACTACACAATTGGACAGCGCAAAGGATTGGGAATTGCCCACAGTGAGCCACTCTATGTCGTCGCACTGGATGCGGTGCAGAATCGGGTAGTTGTGGGCGATCGCGCCGACACCCTTGCGTCCGAATGCACAGTTCAACGAGTGAATTGGGTTTCAATGACCGCGCCCTCTGCTCCGATCCGAGCTGATGTGCAAATCCGCTATCGGGCCGCTGCAGTTCCGGCAACGGTGATTCCGCTCGACGATGCACAAGTGCGGATAGTATTCGACCAGCCCCAGTCCAGCATTACCCCAGGCCAAGCAGCCGTCTGGTATGAAGGTGAAACGCTCTTGGGTGGCGGTGTGATTGTTAGATGAATGGAACACCGTTATGGGAACGAACATAACAGGTGTGTTTCTATCAATAAAATATGAACGGACGTGGCCCCAAAATGTTGTTTTCGTCTGTAGGGACGTTATATATAACGTCCCTACAGACGTTTAACTTCCTGCAATGCTACGTCAAGAGGGAGGTGTCATTGTGAATACTGCTTCTGTTGGTAATCCACTCATTCCTCATTCTTCAATTCTCGCGCTTCTGCCAGAATTGGAGTCACGTCAAACCAGGATTCGCCGCGATCGCGATACTCAAACACCAACCGACTGCGAATCAATGTCTGGTAGCCCTGATCGCCGCTCACTTTCTTGCGTCGCCGGACCTGACGCAACAACTCCCACTCCTGATCCGACACCGGCATCACCATCTCATTGCGACGAGACCGGATCACCTCTTCCAGGGTTTCGGATTTCAGCGGCAACTGCCTGCCCTTTTTGATCCAATCGTTCAACATCCGCAGTAGGTCACGGACGTGTCCCCCGCTAGCGCAGCACAGGCGATCCAGAGCCTCCGGCTGGTCAAATACCTCATGAATCTTCTCCAACCGCTGATCGGCATCCAGATCGGGAAATGCCCGTGCCAACACCATCTGACGCAATAGGGCCATGCCGTCCTCACAGGTGCTGCCATCCTGGAACTGGATGGGCACCATTGGCAGCACCTTGGGTTCTTCGTAGCGCTGGGTCAAGTTGCCGTACTCGCTGGAAAATTTGAGCGCCAGCGGCATTGTATAAACTAAATGACAGCTTAACCGGGTCAAACATTCGCTCTGGTCGATAAACAGATACTCCTGCTGAGGCCGCCCGAAGGACTTTGCCCGATTGTCCACCCGGTCCAGATTATCGACAATGACCACCAGCCCTTTTTTGCCCAGTCGCTTGAGTTGTGCGATCGCGGGTTCCAGCAGTTCTTGATTAATCGCATCCAGCAGCTTGTTCTTCTGGGGTCCCAGATACTGGTTGAGCCGCTCCCGCAAGGTCTGGTCATTCTTCGCCACCACCGTCAACTCGGCAATTCCTGCCGATAGCGACATCTCACCGCTGCTGCTCAACTCTGCTTCCAATCCCGGCAATTTGGCTTTCGCCTTCAGATCAATTTCCGTCATCAGCACTTTCATCGTACTGTCCAACAACGCCCGAAACCCTTTTGCTTGAGGGCTGACTTTGGCTTTCTCCAGGCTCTCACTGACCCGTTTCGCGATCGCCAGCAACACATCCCCAATATCCACATCTGCCATTTCCAGGTCTTCACTGGACTCAAAATAGACGACGTGAAACCCCTCCTGCTCCAGTTCTGCCTTCAACCGCAGCAACTCCGTCGATTTGCCACAGCCAATATGCCCCGTAAACAACACACAGGTTGGAGCATCCGGCGAAAAGAACGTGATGTTATCCTTCAGCTCCTGGATAATCTTGCCGCCCCGAACCGACGAAAAATCAATATAAACCTTGTGATCCTCTGGATTGCCCGTAACCAATGTCCGGCTTGGGTTCGTCGCCTGAAAAAATGTTCTGACATCAACCGTCATCTTTTTCGCACTCATGACGAAGCCCTAGCCCCTAATTTCTAGCCCCTCCTAAATGCGGATGAAAGGACTTGAACCTTCACTTCTTGCGAAACTAGAACCTAAATCTAGCGCGTCTACCAATTCCGCCACATCCGCTTGAATCTAGCTCAACCATCATAACAAGACTGGTAGGTGATAGATCGATTCAGTAAAGACTTACCTTGGTAAATGGTTTTGTCCTGACGTTTTTTCATCTTTGGCACCTTTTGGCAAGAGGGGAGCTAATTTGCAAGAGGTCTACTGTTCATCGGTTTAGTTCAACTTGACAAGGGCTGTAGTCGGAGCAACTGACGGCTTCATCGGTTAAGGCTGTTGTTGGGTGGACTGCACACTTAAGGTAAGCGTTGCTGCTGAAAAACTGGCAGCTTCGACAGGGAATTCCCAAGGGTTGTTTGAGAGATACCCTTTTCTGCATGAATTTCGGCAGTTCTCGGTCTAAAGACGTGACGATCGCCCAAACAATTGCAAAGCAGATAGGAATCAGAAGTAGGGACGCCTCAGTAGAAATAACAGACTGATTCGACCGCATCCCAACTGAATTTCTTGGATCAGTTTGGACTGGAACTGTGCTCAGTGTTGCTTCAACTCTAATTGCTTCGACTCTAACGGTTTCCATCACTCCATTCGTGCTCCCAAACCTCTATCGTTGTCAAACAACCATTGCCAACTAAGGCTAGCCTGATTGAACCAGCATAATCTCTATCCGAGGGTAAGCCTGGATCCGTAAGTTAGTCATCTTGAAGAATGAGATTTTTACCATTCCTTGATGTTTCGTTGACTACGGTCAAATTGGTTTTCTGCATCTTTTCGGATGGGGTGTGAAGCAATCTCAGCCTAAAGCACTATATCCTTAGCTAGATGCTTTAAATCGTCTGAAGACTGGAAAATGCCATTATTCTGCAACAGCACAAAACCTACTTAAGGAGTTTTATGGCAAGTCCGATTGAATTTAAGCTATTTGCTCCATACAACAAAGGAGTCGCTTTAATTGGAACCTTTTCTGACTGGAACGAAATTCCAATGCAAAAGGGGAAGGATGGGTATTTCCGTGCAACTGTAGAGTTGGAAGACGGCGTTTACCAATATAAATTTCGAGTGCAATCAAAATCCTGGTTTTTTGAGCCTGACCAGTGGGTAGATGTCACAGATCCCTATGCCACAGATATTGATGGGTTTAGTACTGAGGAAAACGGAATTGCTCGAATTAAGGATGGACAGCAAATTGTTGACACCTATGTTTGGCAACACGACGACAAACCGTTACCAGCCGATCATGAGCTGGTAATTTACGAGTTGCATGTGGCCGATTTTTCAGGAGGTGAAGATGATCCCCATGCGCGCGGTCAATATAAGCATGTGAGTGAAAAGTTAGACTATCTTTGCGAACTGGGAATTAACGCGATCGAGCTAATGCCCGTTAAAGAGTATCCAGGAAGCTATAGCTGGGGCTACAATCCCCGCCACTTCTTTGCAACTGAGTCAAGCTACGGCAGTACCGCAGACTTGAAGCGGTTAATTGACGAGTGCCACAGTCGCGGCATTCGCATTCTGATGGATGGAATTTATAATCACTCGGAAGCATCCTGTCCGCTGACCCAAATTGACCACGACTACTGGTACCACCATGAGCCTCGTGATCCCGATAACAATTGGGGACCAGAGTTTAATTATGAGCACTATGACGAAAACTTAGAAACCTATCCAGCCCGTCGGTTTATTGGAGACACAGTCCGCTATTGGGTGCAGGAGTATCACCTGGATGGCATCCGGTATGATGCGGCTCGACAAATTGCGAATTACGATTTCATGCACTGGATTGTGCAAGAAGCGAAGCATACGGCTGGGATGAAACCGTTTTACAACATTGCCGAACACATTCCGGAAACAACCAGCATTACCAACGTTGATGGACCAATGGATGGGTGTTGGCATGACAGTTTTTATCACTGCATTTTGGAACATATCGCGGGAGATACGTTTGACCTGGAACGATTGAAGGATGTGTTGGATGCAAAACGTCAGGGCTTTATGGGTGTGACAAACGTGGTCAATTATTTAACCAATCATGATCACAATCATGTGTTGGCTGAAATGGGCGATCGCGACATCTTCAACGAGGACGCATTCCGGCGCACGAAGTTAGGCGCAGCGCTGGTGATGACCGCAATGGGAGTGCCGTTGATTTGGATGGGAGAGGAATTTGGTGAATACAAATCCAAAACCATTGACCCATCCAAAATTGATTGGACATTGCTTGATAATGACCTGAACCACAGCTTGTTTGAGTACTACAAAGGCTTGATTGCCCTGCGTAAAACAAACCCTGCCCTGCACACAGAAAACATTAAGTTCTTCCACGAAAACCCGGAAACGAAGGTGCTGGCGTATACTCGCTGGAATGATGAAGGTTCACGAGTCGTTGTCATCGCAAACTTCTCAGATCAGTTCCTGGCAGGTTACACTGTCCCCGACTTTCCAGTCGATGGCACATGGCATGAATGGACGGGTAACTACGATGTAGAAGCTGGAGAGAACAGCTTAATGACTGATTTAGGAGAGTTTGAAGCTAAAGTTTTTGTTTGGCAATAAATAGGACGAGACTTACGCGAATGGTTGAGGGCGCAGAGCCACCAGAATTTGGCTAAATGGCTTGGTTCTAGCCCTCCAGACCGAATTGCTTGCTCCTGTTGAGATTGGGTTTCACGCTCAATTGACTGAATTTGAGAGGATACCTGGTTAAAAGATGCTTGCTCCTTTTGTGTTGCTTGTAAGAGGATGTTTGAAAAGGTATGGTCTGTGATGTTAAGCACTCAGCGATCCCCCCTAGCCCCCCTTAATAAGGGGGGAAATTGGCTCAACGCCCCCCTTCTTAAGGGGGCTTAAAGCCCTTCGGGCATAAAAGAAAAGGGGGATCTTGCACGCTTTGCTACAAACAGTAGGACTTTTAAAACATCCTCTAAGGAGGGTTGGGCGTTCGGCGATCGCTGTGCCTGATAAAGTTCTCTAAATCGCTCTATGCTCATCCCTGACTGCTCGATCGCTTTTGTGAATGCTGGCAAATTGCTGTAACTCCTGCGAGTTGACCTTTTGTGCCTGGGGTGTTTGCTGTTGTGTCTGAGAACCTTAAGGCTTAGGTGCCTGTTGCGTTTGAGGTTATTGCGCTTGAGGTTTGGATTCTGGAGTCTGAGCTGAAGCAGATAGAGTGCTTGCAAACAGCAAAACAAGAACCGATCCACTGGCTAGAAGCGTTTCAACATATTGACCTCCTTCATAGGGAGTGCTGTGTCACCCTGCGGGCAGTTCTTGCACAGCTTAATGCAGGCTTACCAGCAATAGTTCTACCTATCGGTGCTTCTTTTTAGATCACCGGGCAGATGTAGTGGTTGGAACGGGGTTTCGATTTACTTAATAATGAGGTTCGGATGAAACTCAAATCATTAATGCATTCTTTTTTCTCTGTATCTCTGGTGTTTGCGGCCACTCTGTCTGTCGTCCAGGTTGCTGTATCAGAAGTCAAAACCGAGCAGGGTAAGTGCTCAGATTGGCTAGCCTGGACTGAACGTATTCCTGGGCAGCAGCCAACCCTATACGTCACTGGAAAATGTACGTTTCCGACTGATGGCTATTCAGTTTGGCTTGAGCGAGTGAAGCCACAAAAAAGCAACTCAGTCAATCTAGTGCTGAATCGGGTTATCGATACACCAGCGGGTCGGGCGTCCGCGATCGAGTCGGAAGAAGAAGTCAAATATGGCGAAGACACCAGTTTTGGGTTTGCCTACGAGAGTGTGACAATTCTCCCAGATGGCGTCAAGATTCCGGTTAAATAAATTATACCTTAATCAAGGTATAATTCGCTGCTAGACTTGAACGCACTGGGTTTAAAGATAGGAAAGAACCGAATGAAACTCAAGCTGATTCTGGGTACCACATTTAAGCAGTCTACAGAAGATTCCTCAAGACTGCCCCAGGCAGATAAAGTACCCGTTCAAGCAGGCAAGGTTTTCAATATCCACTCGTGGAAGCCTGTGGATCGAAATCACCTCAAGGTCGCACTGCTGGGTGAATTTTTAGGTGAGCCACCTCGAAATACCTGGTATGTCTACATTCCTCATGTGCAACTGATTAATGATAAGGGTCAAGTCGTTGCCATTACGTCAGAGCCGTCGCCTTCTGCAGGTGGATTGCCGCTCTCGAAAGTGCTGAATGTGCCCTATAAAAGCCAGCTTGATAATGCATTGAATCCCAGAGGTGCCTGTAACGTCACCAGCTTTGCAATGGTAATGGCGTATTTCCAAATCAAGGGGAGAACCGGGGTTGGACAGCTCGAAGATGAACTGTATCGTTATATGGAAAACAGCAAGTTGAGTCGCTGGGAGCCTTTGGATCTTGCTAAAGCAGCGACGGTATACGGACTTAAGGATGAGTACACGTCACGGGCGAGGTTATCGGACTTACGACGCGCGATCGCATCCGGTTACCCCTGCATCATCCACGGCTATTTCACCAGCTTTGGTCACATCATTGTCGTTCGCGGATACGACCAGACTGGCTTCTTTGTCAATGATCCCTTTGGGGAATGGACCTCATCTGGATATCACAACGACTTATCCGGCGAGAACCTCCACTATTCCAACGGATTAATCCAAAGCAAATGCTCGCCCGAAGGCGAAGATTATATCTGGATGCATCGTCTTTCCAGATTGGGATTACGCCTTAACTAGTACAACCAGGGCTGACCAATGTGCCAATATAAGTTTTTCCTGCTCCTTTTGGATCAATCAGCATATATAGGATTTGACTTGTCATCATCATGAACCTTTAGAACAACTATTGACCACAGAAATCTTTCCCATTTGTTGTCGCAAATACCCTACTGCAACTAGCGCCACCCCAATCAGGGCAAGTCCTGTATAGTTAACACCGTTCCAGCCCCAATCGTTTAACAACCGACCGGATAGGAACGTGTTGAACGCTACAAAGCTGAACATGAGAAAGTCGTGAGTTGCCTGAGTTTTAGTCTGTTCCATTGGTGTATACGCTTTAGTCAGCAACGTGGTGGAGCCAATAAACATAAAATTCCAGCCAATCCCCAACAACAACAGCGCTCCAAGAAAGTGAGGGGCATTCGTCCCTGCCAGATTGATGGCGATACACAGCCCATTCAGGCAGATGCCCGTCAGGATCATGGTCAGTACACCAAATCGAGCAATCAAATAGCCGGTAAACAGGGACGGGGTAAACATGCCTAATACATGCCACTGGATCACTGAAGCAGCCGTGTGAAAGGGATGGTGAACGGCGACCATCGCCAACGGGGTTGCGGTCATCAAGAGCACCATAACGCCATAACCCATCATGCTGCCTAACACGGACACGATGAACACAGGTTGTTGCACGATCGCGCCTAACCTGCGTCCACGCTCCTGTTGTTGTGGTGGTGATAAGGGTGGCAGATCAACCCAACTGAGGAGTAGCAGGGTGAGGATTTGCAGCAGGGCGATCGCGACAAATCCCCCCGCAAAGGTAGCAGGCAACCAGTCTTTCGTCCAGGTGGCGAGTTGTGGTCCGACCAATGCCGCCAGAATGCCGCCAGCAATCACAAAGGAAATGGCGCGAGAACGGAAGGCTTCGGTTGCCACATCGGCTGCCGCAAATCGGTAGTAGCCTACAAACCCATTGAAGATGCCGTACAGCAGCGTGGCAACATTGAACAGGACAAAGCTGCCTGCCGCGATCGCATACGTTCCCAACCCCGCGCTGCCCAGTCCCACCACCACCCCCGCCATGAAACCGAGCTTACGTCCCCACCGTTTCAAGATGAATGCGGCTGGAATGGTGGTCAGCATCGTTGTCAATTGCAAGAGGGCCAGCGGTAACGTAGCCAGCGATTTGTCCGTGGCGAGTGTCGAGCCGATCAGCGCGGCAGTAGTAAACAAAACGATACTGCCAGTCATGGCAAGGGCTTGACAGAGGGCGAGTAGAAAGACGGTTTTCTTGGCTTGATTCATGGCGTGCTATCCAACGTTATACCGATTCAAAAAATGTATGCTATACATCCTTACTTCGGATTCACCCGATCGCTGCTTAATTTCATGAGCTTTAGGTTCCTTCATTGCGATCGCAGTGCTGAAGGTACTCCTAAATGTGTTTCAATCTTGTTGCAACCGTGAGTCATGCCTTTTGGGTGATGGTAATCGTGATGAGAGTTTCCCAACAATCACCTTTGGGTTCAATCATGAGCCGCGCATCACGAGTGTTGATCGCATTCCCCCAAAACAGATGATTTTGGGCAGTCAATTGATAGTAGCGTCCTTCTGAATGGACATTGCTTTTCGCTCCTAATTGGTACACTTAACGGTGTAATTCTCAATCAGGTAACGGGAATCGTGCTCGACGAACAAGCCAAAAAAACGATGCTGCGCAAGATTCCCCACGGGCTGTATGTCTGTGGGGTCAAGGATGGGGATGAGGTGAATGGCTTCACGGTAAGCTGGGTAATGCAAGCCTCCTTCACGCCCCCACTCGTGGTGAATTGTGTTAAGCAAGACTCCAAATCCCATGCCATGATTAAAGCCAGCGGCGTGTTTGCGCTCAGCTTTTTGGAAGCCGGACAGAAAGAGCTGGCCCAAACCTTTTTCAAGCCACAGCGCCGAGTCGGTAACAAGTTTGAAGCGGTGGAATTCTACCTGGGCGAAACTGGCTGCCCGATTATTTCTGATTCGCTTGGCTACGTCGAGTGTCGAGTTGTTGGCTCGGTTGAACAAGGCGACCACACAGTATTTGTTGGTGAAGTGATCGCGTCTGGGGTTCACCGCGAGGGCAATCCTTTGCTACTGGAAAGCACGGGCTGGCAATATGGAGGGTGAAGGGATTTTAGATTGCAGATTGCAGATTAGTCTCTCGTCACTTTTTTTAAGCGACTCATCCACCCATCTACCCATTTACGGAGTGAGCTATGGTAGACCCCATCCCAGTGTTGATCAATGGTGCAGCAGGCAAAATGGGTCGTGAGGTGGTGAAGGCAGTTGCTCAAGCCGCAGATATGACCCTGATGGGAGCGGTGGATCGCAACCCGGATCATTTTGGCAAAGATGTGGGTGAACTGGCTGGCTGTGGAACGCTAGAAATTCCGATTACGAATGATTTTCAGCCGATGCTGGCGTTCGTCTCTCAGGAGAAGCAGCCAGCGGTAATGGTGGACTTCACCCACCCGGACTCGATCTATGATAGTGTCCGGTCTGCGATCGCTTACGGAGTCCGCCCCGTCGTGGGCACCACCGGCCTTAGCCCAGACCAAATTCAAGATTTGGCAGAGTTTGCCGATAAAGCCAGCATGGGCTGTCTGATCGTCCCCAATTTTGCGATCGGCATGGTGCTGCTGCAACAAGCGGCAATCCAGGCTTCCCAGTACTTCGACCACGTTGAAATCATCGAATTACACCACAACCAGAAAGCTGACGCTCCCAGCGGCACTGCCCTGCAAACCGCTCAAATGCTGGCTGAAATGGGCAAATCCTTTAATCCAACCGGAGTGGAAGAAACCGAAAAACTCCCCGGAGCCAGGGGCAGCGTGGCCGGCGAGGGCATCCGGATCCACAGTGTTCGTCTTCCTGGACTGATTGCCCACCAGGAGGTGATGTTTGGCTCTCCGGGTCAGATTTATACGCTGCGACACGACACCAGCGATCGCGCTTGCTACATGCCTGGTGTGTTGCTAGCGATTCGCAAAGTCCTTCAACTGAAGTTGCTCGTCTATGGGCTAGAGAAGATACTGTAATGGTTTCGTCCGTAGGGACGTTATAGATGCCGTCCCTACCTTGGGTAAGTAAATGAGTGACAAGTTAGGTGTTGAGCACACCTGTCAAGAGTTGCCTTGAAGAAATTTAGGAAAGGGATTGAAGTCAAGCGTTTTCGGAAGTTTTCGTACTTGCACTTACCTAGAACAACCACTATGTCGATTCAAGTCTATGGAATTCCCAATTGTGGCACCTGCAAAAAGGCTTTTGCATGGCTCGCAAATAATGGTATCGAATACGAGTTCATCAACACGAAGGAAAATCCACCCGCCAAAGCAATGATTCAGGATTGGGTAAACGTACTTGGTTCCAAACCCATGCGCAACACCTCTGGTCAATCCTGCCGGGCCTTAGGTGCTGAAAAAGATGGCTGGGCTGATGAGCAATGGGCTGAAGCATTTGCCAGGGATGCCATGCTGCTCAAACGTCCACTGTTTGTGAAGGATGGAACTGCAGTGCTAGTAGGCTTTCGCGATCAAGAAGCCATAATCCGAGAGAAATTAAGCTTTTGACACTCCCCGTCCTAAAGGAGCGGGGATTCTCGGAGTAGCCCTGACGGTGCCAGTATTCACCGAGTTAGCCCTTACCGTTTCTGGATTGATATCACTATCCACGTTGGGCAGAGCGAGACTCT
>JAAUSG010000172.1 GCA_012034055.1 Leptolyngbyaceae cyanobacterium RU_5_1
GAGGAGGGGGAGAGGGGAGGAAGCTGAGGAAACAAAAATAATTCAAAAATTCAAAATTCAAAATTCAAAATTCTCTTACTTCCGCTCCCCTGATCGGAATTCTACCCGGTTCCAAACCAATGAAGCTTACACTGGGTGTGCCGTTGATGTTGGCGATCGCGGAACATATCCATACAGCGCGTCCCGATGCCCAGTTCGTGCTTCCGGTTGCACCAACACTGGAGTTATTGGCTTTAGCGACATTTGCTGACCCCCAGCAAAATCCAGCGATTCAACGATTTGGCTGGATGTCAGCTGAGTTAGTGAGTCCAGAAAATTCCAAAGGACAATTACCGGTTCTCACAACTCCTTCAGGGATGCAAGTCACGTTGTGGACTGAATTCCCAGCCTACGCCATGCTCTCTCAGTGCGATCTTTGCCTGACCACGATTGGGGCAAACACAGCAGAACTGGGAGCGTTGGCAGTTCCGATGATTGTCGTACTACCAACCCAACAACTGGACATTATGCGAGCCTGGGATGGGGTACCGGGTCTACTCGTAAACCTACCCGGAATCGGATCGAGCTTTGCCAAGATGATTAACTGGCTTGCGCTAAGACGGGTGGGACTATTGGCCTGGCCCAATATTTGGGCCAGACGAGAGATCGTACCCGAGTTAGTCGGTGAACTACAGCCACAGGAAGTGGCCGCAACGATGATTGACCTGCTTGACCACCCGGAAAAGCTGCAGCAGATGCGTGCTCAGCTTCAAACTGTTCGCGGACAACCCGGAGCTGCCGAAAAACTAGTGCAACTGGTTTGTGAGGAACTGAGGTAAGAGCTTCAGAAGTCGGATTTCTTTTTGTTGAGTTGAGAAAATTTCAGAAATTCCACGACAGAAATCTGACTTCTGATCTGGCTAAAAAGCTGGCTTGTGGCGGATCAGGTTCAGAAACTCTTCGCGGGTGCGCTGGTCTTCCTGGAAAACACCAACCATTGCGCTGGTCACGGTCCAGGAACCAGGCTTTTGCACACCGCGCATCACCATGCACATGTGAGTGGCTTCCATCACAACGGCAACCCCCTGCGGTTCCAGAACTGACTGAACAGCTTCAGCAACCTGGCGGGTGAGACGCTCTTGAACCTGCAAGCGACGGGAATACATTTCGACGATGCGGGCTAGTTTGCTCAGTCCGACGACTTTCTGGTTGGGAATGTAGGCAACGTGAACTTTGCCCATAAACGGTAACATGTGATGTTCGCAGAGGCTGAATACGTCAATATCGCGCACCAGAACCATTTCGTTATGCCCTTCGTCAAAAATGGCTCCGTTGACAATTTCCTCCAGGGATTGATGATAACCGTTGGTCAGGAACCGCATTGCCTCTGCGACTCGCTTTGGGGTCTTCAACAAGCCCTCCCGCTCTGGGTCTTCTCCAACACCCAGCAAAAGTGCTCTCACAGCATCTACCATCTGATCTTGCTCATCCTCAGAAGGCTTGTGTAGCTTGGGTTGCTGTGCGCCATTTAAGGTATTGCGATCGGGACGAGGCTGCACAGTTTTAACACTCTCAGTAGACAGGGACGAAGAGCTGTTGTTGAAACCGTTGGAAGAAGCAATAGTCATAGTCAAGTCAACATGTAATGACATAGTGTGGACAAAATTAATCGGGTCAGGGCACACTCAGGTGTGCTTGACTAAACGAAAAAATCAAAACGTGCCAGCGTTTGACATCAGGATCAATTCCTCAACCACGGCTTGCTCCGGTAGCAGCGCAGCATAGAGTATGGACTGGGCAACCAGATCGGGAGTCAACATCCGCGATCGCTCAAAATCAGCATGAACGGTATCGGTGTCCCAAATGGAGGTGTTTACCGAACCTGGAGAAATTGAAGTGACCCGAATGCCGTGAGCGCGTTCCTCGGCCGCAAGGGTCTTGGAGAGGGCAACCACACCAAACTTGCTGACACAGTAGGCTCCCCAATCAGGAAAAATTTGGTGACCAGCGATGGAAACAACATTGATGATGGTTCCCTGCTGCCGCTGGCGCATACCGGGTAAAACCGCCTGGATGCACTGGAAAACGCTGGTCAGGTTGAGGTCAAGCACCCGTTGCCAATCTGTAAGGGGGGTATCCCGAAGCGTACCGGTGTAACCGATACCCGCATTGTTAACCAGAATGTCGATGGGCCCAAAGTCATGGGCGATCGCCCCAATGGTGTCTCTGACTCGATGAACATCTGATAAGTCTGTGGCATACGCCTGTGCGTTCACACCACAATCAGCTGCTGCATTGGCAACCTCCTGTAACTTAGTCTGGTTACGGCTAACCAACGCGACATGGATGCCAGAGTGGGCAAATGCCAGAGCTGTAGCCCTACCAATTCCGCTGCTTGCTCCTGTAATCAGAGCACGTCGTTCTATCTGAGTCGTCATGAAAATACTGATTGTTCTGGAGCCAAATGCCAATCGTTTTCACAATTCCAAACACTGTTTCAGCTTCAAGTCAGTTTACAAAACTAGATGAAGCTGAAGATTAAAACTAGATAAAAACTTTAACAGGCTTGCAAACTATTAGTCTTATACCGCCTCAGGTAAAAATCCTTAGTTTGTAACATCCACTTGAGTGGGCTGACTTCAGTCAGCACTACAAACAGTTGCCTGACAAGGTCTAGAGACTTCCGAAAATCAAGTTCAACCTGGATTCAACTGGTTTAGAAAAGTCTTCGGGAGTCGGGGCTAATGGTTCTTGCTGTTTTATACGCTCTCGACCTTAAATCTGATTTAAACACTTGCGATCTCTACTGCAGACATTGCCTCGAAACGGGCTCAGAATCATAGACCCCTGAGGGCAGGATAAATAGGCGATTTCTGAGAAAGAGATTACCAAAGATCTTGGTAGGGACGAACAGCCGTAAGTCCAAAGGACACGCAGCGCGAACGTCCTTACAGGGGTAGAATCTTTTGCAAAAATTTCCTTATCAGGGACAGAAGAGAGTAAAGAGGCTTCAGGCATCAGCGATCAACGAAGATTGTAAACAAATGTAACTTAAATGATTATAGCATTCAGGTTCATTCTTGAGCTGATGTTCTTGAGTTTAAGCGTGACAAGCTATGCCGGAATTTCGGTAAACACGCCGATCGCACGGAACTTTTGATACCGCAACTCTTGTCGCTGTTGACTGGTGAGCCGACTCAGATCATCCAAATGCTTAACAATAGAGATTTTCAGCGTTTCGGCCGCCGTTATCGGATCGGCATGGGCAGCGCCAATCGGTTCAGGCAACACTTCGTCTACAACACCAAGCTGCTTGAGATCGGTGGCTGTAATTTTGAGCGCTTCTGCGGCTTGGGGAGCTTTGGCCGCATCTCGCCACAGGATTGCGGCGCAGGCTTCAGGAGAGGCGACGTAGTAGACCGAATGTTCAAACATCAGCAGGCGATCGCCCACTCCAATTCCCAAAGCACCCCCCGATCCGCCTTCACCAATGACGGTGTTGATAATGGGTACATCTAATCGGAACATTTCTCGCAGGTTATAGGCGATCGCCTCACCCTGCCCTAACCGTTCCGCTTCAATCCCTGGATAGGCACCCGGCGTGTCGATGAAGGTCAAAATCGGCATCCCAAACCGATTGGCATGATCCATCAACCGCATCACCTTGCGATAGCCTCCAGGAGACGCCATGCCAAAGTTGCGAGTCATGTTGTCTTTTGTGTCTCGCCCTTTTTGATGTCCTAGCATGACCACTGGTCGCCCTGCCAATCGAGCAACGCCTGCCACGAGGGCTAGATCGTCAGAACCGCCGCGATCGCCGTGTAGCTCCATCCACTCATCCCCGATCGCTTGGATGTAGTCCAACGTGCTCGGACGGCGAGGATGTCGAGCAACCTGGAGCCGCTGCAACGGCGACAGTCCACTAAAAATTTCCTGGCGAAGCTGCACCGCTTTTGCCTCTAGCTGGCAGATCTGATCAGACACATCGACGTCATTCTCCTCTGCAAGTTCGCGAATTTGCACAATCCGCGCCTCTAATTCTGCCAGGGGTTTTTCAAAATCGAGAAGAATGGGTTTACGTTCAGTCGTTGCCATGATGAGGAATCAGGGATTAGGGACTAGGGGTGTTGATAGGCAAGATTATTCTCGTAAGAAGGAAGGATGAGGGATGAAGGATAAAAGGAGACAATTCCACCTGTAAATTTTCTAATGATGGACGATCGCTGTAGGGGCAGGTTTAGTAAACAATCTGTGTATCTCAACCTGAGAGCTTTGGCAAAACCTGCCCCTCTAAGGTCTCTAGCAAAATCTGCCCCTACCTCACCAAAAAATTTGCAGGAACAAACAATTTAAATAGGTCAGGGCAACCAGGAACTGAACCCAGAAAAGATCTCTACTGGAATCTTACCGTTCCCTAACGCTCTATCGTTTCACAAAGAGGAACGATTTGAACCTGTTAACCCTAACTAGTCCCTAGCCCCTAATTCCGAACCCCTCACATCACACCAACAGTGGTCTAAATCCGTGCTTAACCGATACTTGTCCAATCTGATCCATCTTTTCCACGGTGATTCGATTGCGTCCCCACGAAAAATTGGTGTACCAGTTCTCAAACTCCAGCAGCATCGACTCAGCAAAGCAAGCAAATAGTTGCCGGGCTGGAACATCCATATTGACAATCCGCATAATTTTCCAGTCAATATCGAGGGAATGTTCAACGATTCCGCCATTCAGGACATGAACACCCGAACACTGAATTTGAGTTGCTAAGTTCTTCGGATACCCGCCATCAATCAGCAGACAGGGTTGCTTCAATACGAGTGGATCAATTTCCACCCCTTTTGGCATACTGGCAACCCAAACCACAATGTCTGCTTGAGGCAATGCCTCTTCAAGTCCCATCATCTTGCCGCGACCCAGCTCTGCTTGCAATTCTTGCAATCGTTCTTGATTCCGAGCGATCAGGTAGAGATCCGCCACATCAGTACGATCGCTGAGCCAGCGACAAATTGCGCTGCCAATGTCCCCGGTGGCTCCACAAACCGCGATCGCAGCCTTTGATAGCTCAATTCCAAGTTTGGCGGATGCTTGCTCAACCTGACGACAAATGATGTAAGCGGTATGGGTGTTGCCCGTTGTAAAGCGCTCAAACTCTAGCGTGACGTTACGAACCTGCTGAATTTGATTCAGATTGAAATTCTCAAAAATAATCGAGGAAAAGCCACCCAGCGCTGTGATATTGATGCCATGCTTCTGGGCATGGGCCATCGCATTGATGATCTTGCGAGTCGCGGCCTTAATTCGACGGGTTGCCAACATTTCTGGCAGGAAACAGGACTCAACGTACTTACCCCAAATTTTTTGCCCTGTCACACTAGTAACTGTGATGTCATCCACGATTTGTGGTGGGGCACTGCACCAAAAATCCAACCCCTGATCGGCATATTCTGGATAGCCTAATTCCTTGGCAACAGATTGGGCATGTTCCAGGCTAGTAAGGTGACCAATAAGACCAAACATGAATGATTTGTTTTAGACCTGAGTTGAACGCAATAAGGCTGACACAAGAAATATAGGCATCGCTCGTTAAGGGTAGTATACGAGGCTACAAAGAAGTGTGCGTTGTAGGTGACCAAATAACTAAAGGGATCTCAACTACGCTGCCGCCAACCCCATCGCCGAGAGACGCATCACATCTCGGTTGCTGAAACCGATATGGCTCAGTGCCTCGCCGTACTGAATCATGAAATCCTCAACGAGCGCATCCTTATCCATACCCAGGACATGAGCATCGTCCTCAACCTGGTTCAGCATCTGCCAGACTATGGGTAGATTTTGGCGATTTGCGGCTTCGAGTTCAGCTTTAGAGGCTTCATAGTTCTCTTTCAGCCATTCCTCACCGAAGTTAAGGTGAGTGTATTCATCTTTCACCACCCCTTCCGTAATTTTGCGGGCAAAGTCATCGGCAACCGGAATATAGATGTTGTAAGCCGCGATCGCAAAACATTCAATCACCAGGGCTTGAATCAGCTGACAGGTTGCAATCTTGCCTTGGGCAGCGGCGTCTTGAAAATTCTGATGTAGGCGTGAAAAGAACTGGCGAGCAAACTCCGAGTCAGGCGTAACACTGAGGTTGCGTCCACAAGCTTCAAACCCCTTCTGATGGCGACGTTCCATTTTTGCCAGACCGAGTAGCTGCTCCTTGCGTTCAGGAAGTAGCTCAGCCAGCCTGATGTAGTTTTCATTTGCCTCATGCTCGCCCTCAATGACGATCGCGTTAATTCGGCTGTAAGCGTCTCGGTAAGCCTCGCTATGAAAGTTGATTGCTACACTAGCCTCAAGCTGTGGCATAAATCTACTCTCTCCTCAAGAATGCAGCCGATCACTCGGCATTAGGACAGTAAGGTTGGGAAGGGATAAAACGTAACGGACACTTCACATATCCATCTGTATCACTTTACCGCTTTCCTGCTGAAAATCGACGATACGTAGCAAGATTCAGCGTCTAGCCCAGAGGCACTTGCCTAAAGAGCGCGATCGCCTGGACGTTCTCCCATTTCTGAAAGAATAGCGTTGCCCACGCTACGCAACCGCTCAAAACCATCTCTGATTCTACCGGACTCGTCCTCCGCCCCATACATTTAACTTCATAATCACTGGCATAACGTTTTCATAAGGAAACATATGACCGCTAGAAAGCTAGCCACGTTTTGCTTTCCCACAAGACTTCTGGCTTCTAATATGAAAGTGACTCAATAAAAAAAACGCAAAGTCTTTGAGGGAATTAGGTGCCAGAACCAGGAATTTTCCTGACACCTGGCACCTCTTTAGTTAAATCTGCGGCTTAACGATGTCCACCGACTTACTAACTTCTATAATTAGAAGCTCGATAGGCAAATTTTCAGCAACCCATGTCTACACCTTCCCATCGGTATCACATCACCACCTTCGGCTGCCAAATGAACAAAGCCGATTCTGAGCGCATGGCTGGGATCTTGGAGGAGATGGGCTTTGCATGGGCAGATGAACCCGACGACGCTGATCTGATTCTCTACAACACCTGCACAATTCGCGACAATGCCGAACAAAAGGTCTACTCCTATCTGGGCAGGCAGGCAAAGCGGAAGCAGGAGCAACCGGGCTTGACGTTAGTCGTGGCTGGATGCGTTGCTCAACAGGAAGGAGAGAAGCTGTTGCGCCGCGTGCCAGAGCTGGATCTGGTCATGGGACCTCAGCACGCCAATCGCCTCCGTGATTTGTTGGAGCAAGTCCTGGACGGGAATCAGGTCGTCGCCACCGAGCCAGTTCACATCATGGAGGACATCACCAAGCCGCGACGAGACAGCACTGTGACTGCCTGGGTGAACGTAATTTATGGCTGCAACGAGCGCTGTACCTACTGTGTCGTGCCCAATGTGCGCGGGGTGGAACAATCTCGCACTCCAGAAGCAATTCGATCCGAGATGGAAGCGTTAGGGCAGCAGGGGTATAAGGAAATAACTCTGTTGGGACAAAATATCGACGCCTACGGGCGAGACTTGCCGGGAGTGACTCCTGAAGGTCGCCATCAACACACGCTAACGGATTTACTCTACTATGTCCATGACGTTCCAGGAATTGAGCGGATTCGGTTTGCAACGAGCCATCCTCGTTACTTTACTGAACGTTTGATCCGCGCCTGTGCCGAACTGCCCAAAGTCTGTGAACATTTTCATATCCCGTTTCAGTCGGGCGATAACGAAATCCTTAAGGCAATGGGACGCGGCTACACCCAGGAACGCTACCGCCGCCTGATTGAAACCGTGCGCTCCTACGTCCCCGATGCCGCGATTAGTGCCGATGCGATCGCGGGGTTCCCTGGAGAAACCGAGGCGCAATTTGAAAACACGCTCACGCTCGTCGGAGAAATTGGGTTTGACCAGCTCAATACCGCCGCCTATTCTCCCCGTCCCGGCACACCCGCTGCTCTGTGGGAAAACCAGGTCAGCGAAGCCATGAAGAGCGATCGCCTGCAACGCCTCAATCACCTTGTCGCCACCAAAGCCGCCCAACGTTCCCAGCGCTACCTGGGCCGGGTTGAAGAAGTCCTGGTAGAAGACCGCAACGAGAAAGACCCAACACAAGTCATGGGACGAACTCGCAGCAACCGTCTCACCTTTTTCCCTGGGAATATTACTCAGCTCAAAGGGCAACTGGTTCAGGTGCAGATTACGGAAGCCCGCGCTTTTAGCTTGACCGGGCAAGTCGTGGGCAAGCTCAGGCACTGAGGACGACCAATTCTGCCTGTAAATCCATGTCCAGGATTTCCTCCGCTCTCAGCAAGCCAATTTTCTCGACAATTACCGCTTTGGTGGCGTATTGACCCGTGATAGCTTGGGTCTTGATTATGGCTAGAACCATGAGCTTCGCGCCAATCAATAGCGTGTGTCCGATGATTTTTAAGGAATGAAGGTTGCTAGAGCCGTAGTTTTGATCATGAATTGGATGAATAAAAAGGTGCCCATTTGGGCACCAGGACGTTGGAGTTTCTCGATCGCACACCATTCTATGAAACAATCACTCGTTTTAACCCTTGAAACTGTCCTTCTGTCTGGAGTATCAACCTGCATTGCACCCGCGATCGCCCTGGCTGGTGTGGGTTCAGAGCTGATGCCCATTCAGGTAAAGAACCGTAACGCAGCAGATATGCCGCATAAAGGCGTCCTGGTCGCACGCAATCAGTGTCTTTCCAGTTTCTACACGGTACAAACTCGCGATGGCGATTCACTGAATCTGCGGGCCAATCCCACTATGACTGCCGAGGTGGTTGGCAACCTGCCCAATGGCACTGAGGTTGTGGTCAATGTGTACGATCGCTCCGGTCAATGGGCCGAAATCAGCGCCGCAAAGGGCGTGACCGGCTGGGTTACGGTTCGCTATTTGACGCAGTTGCCCGTTGGCAGCGATTTACCAGCGGGGTCGATGTGGGTGAAAACGCTGGACGGCGATCGCGTCAATATTCGGTCTCAAGCCAGCCTGAAATCCGGCGTAATTGGCAATCTACGCAGCGGCACCGTTGTCTCGTTCATTGCCCACGAAGGCTATTGGAGCAGGATTGTTGCACCAAATGGCACTGAGGGCTATGTTGCCAACCAGTATCTGATTTGCGATTAAACTGAGGAGATCCAACCATGTCATCGGGTGCAATCGTTACGCTACGGGAGATCACGAGAGAAAACCTTAGGAGCATCTGCAATCTCAAAGTAACTCCCGCGCAAGAAAATTTCGTTGCTTCCAATGCTGTGTCTATTGCTCAAGCCCATTTTTATCCAGAGGTTGCCTGGTTTCGAGCTATTTATGCGGATGAAACGCCCGTCGGGTTTGTGATGCTGGAAGATGATCCGGCTAATTCGTCTTATTTCCTGTGGCGATTCATGATTGATGCTCGGTTTCAACGGTGTGGGTTTGGACGACGGGCGTTGGAATTGATGATCGAACATGTTAAAACACGCCCTGGAGCAACGGCGTTATCGACAAGCTGCGTTCCTGGCGAGGGCAGTCCTGGAGCGTTTTATGAAAAGATCGGTTTTACCTACACCGGTGAGATGGATGAGGATGAACTGGTGATGCAGTGCAAATTTTGAAATCAGTTGCTAAACCGATTGCCAGCAAACAAAATATCTGTAGGGGGCAGGTTTAGCCAAGCTTAAAGTGTTTCATCGATAGATTAACTGCAAAACCTGCCCCTACGGCCGGGTATCTTTTTTGAGAAAACTGTCTAACTCAAGGGGAAACGTCTTGCCACAGTTTATCAAGTTCGGTGTCGTTGTATTTCCAGGGTCGAACTGCGATCGCGATGTTGCTTATGTGACTCGTGATCTGCTGCATCAATCGACTCGGATGGTGTGGCATGAAGACAGTGACCTTTCCGATCTGGATGTGGTGATTGTTCCGGGTGGGTTTAGTTATGGCGACTACCTGCGCTGTGGCGCGATCGCTCGCTTCTCTCCGGCGATGCAAGCGGTGATTGAACACGCCAAGCAAGGCAAATATGTGCTCGGCATTTGCAACGGGTTTCAGGTGTTGACGGAAGCGGGATTGTTGCCTGGGGCGCTGGTCAAGAATCGGGATTTGCATTTCATCTGCGATCGCATTCCGTTGAAAGTGGAGCGCACCGACCTGCCCTGGACTCAGAGCTATCAACCGGATGAAGTGATTACCCTGCCGATCGCGCATGGCGAAGGCAGCTACTATGCCGATGCCAAGACGTTAACCGAATTGGAAGCAAACGGCCAAATTCTGTTCCGCTACTGCACTCCAAGCGGATCTCTCGATACAGACGGGAACCCCAATGGTTCGTTGCACAACATCGCTGGAATTTGCAATTCCCAGGGCAATGTCCTCGGCATGATGCCCCACCCCGAACGGGCCTCCGACCCGCTCTTGGGTGGCACAGATGGTATCAAGCTATTTCAAGGACTGCTTGATTAGATCCCCGACTTCTTTGTTAAAACCTTGAGAGTTTGACTCAAACCGATTCAGAAGTCGGGGATCTGGCAGGCTCAAAACCTTTTCGTAATCCGCTGCATGGCCTCTTCTACATTTTCCCGACTGTTGAACGCCGAAATGCGGAAATAACCTTCTCCGGCGCTGCCAAAGCCGGAGCCGGGTGTGCCGACGACATGGCAACCCTGCAATAGCTTGTCGAAGAAGTCCCAACTGGACAGCCCACTGGGCGTTTTCACCCAGACGTAGGGTGCGTTCACGCCGCCATAAACCGACAGTCCGGCGGCGATCAGTTGCTCACGGATAATGCGGGCATTGTCCATGTAGAAACGAACGAGCGCTTTGATTTGGGGTTGTCCAGCTTCGCTGTAGACGGCTTCGGCTCCGCGCTGCACGATGTAGGAGACGCCATTGAACTTGGTAGATTGGCGGCGATTCCAGAGCTGCCAGAGTTTCACCTTGGAACCATCGGCGGCTTTGGCAGTCAACGCTTTGGGCACGACGGTGAAGGCGCAGCGCGTTCCGGTGAAGCCTGCATTTTTGGAGAAGGAGCGGAACTCGATCGCGCACTCCGGTGCTCCGTCAATCTCATAAATGGAGTGGGGAATGGCTGGATCGGTGATGAATGCTTCATAGGCAGCATCAAAGAAAATAATGGAGCCGTTGGACTTGGCGTAGTCTACCCAGGCTTGCAGGTGGTCTTTGCTGGCGGTGGCTCCGGTGGGATTGTTGGGAAAGCACAGGTAGATTAAATCGACTTTCTGGGTGGGAATCTGGGCAGTGAAGTTGTTTTCGGCCGTAATCGGCAGATACACCAAGCCACCATACTCGCCGGTGTCGCTGGCATGGCCCGTGTGTCCAGCCATCACGTTCGTGTCTACGTAGACCGGATAGACCGGATCGGTGACCGCGATCGCGTTGTCATCGCCAAAGATGTCGAGGATATTGCCCGTGTCACACTTGGAGCCATCGGAGACAAAGATTTCAGCAGCATCGATCGCGCAGCCTCGTGACTGAAAATCATGCTGGGCAATCTTCTCGCGCAGCCAGGCGTAACCCTGTTCGGGCCCGTACCCTTTGAACTGGGCGCGATCGCCCATGTCTTGTACCGCCTGGATCATCGCCGTCCGGCAGGCTTCTGGTAACGGTTCGGTCACATCCCCAATTCCCAGCCGAATGATCGGTGCATTGGGGTTTGCTTCGGCAAAGGCATTCACTCGCCGTGCAATTTCGGGAAACAAATAGCCTGCTTTCAGTTTGAGATAGTTGTCGTTGATGGTTGCCATAGCTGGGGATTTTGAATTTTGGATTTTAGATTGCCGATTTTAGATTGTAGATTTGAACAGACAGCTCAGATCCCCAGACCTTGGCAATATCCCCGACTTCTTTGAAGTTATTTCAAGCTGCTGACCAATTCGATGTAGAAGTCGGGGATCTGGAAAGTTTAGACCGAGGCGGCCAGCGGCCCTGCTGATTCTGCAACAGCTCTTCGACCGGTCATCACCATACGCACGCCGCCTTTGGGAGCGGTGGTGACGCCGCGACGCATGGGTCGAACCGGTTTGGTTTCGGCGATCGCCAACTCGCACTGCATCAGGATGGTTGCCAATGCCAATTTCATCTCATACAGGGCAAAGGCGGCTCCGATGCAGCGCCGATTGCTGCCGCCGAAGGGCAGGAATTCGTAGGGCGAGAACTGCCGTTCTAAAAATCGCTCTGGCTTGAACTGCTGGGGTTCTGGATACAGGTCTGCTCGCTGGTGAACCAGATAAATGCAAGGAACCAGCATCATTTCTGGTTCAAAGTCGTACCCCATGACTTGAACCGGAGATTTGACGATGCGAGGG
>JAAUSG010000173.1 GCA_012034055.1 Leptolyngbyaceae cyanobacterium RU_5_1
TAACCAGATCAACGATCGCGCTTTTGAGTTGTAGTAGTTTGAGAAAGGAGTATATTTTTAAGGCGGGAAGCCTCATAGAACAGCATTTCCAGCCCACAAGGATTTCAGCCGATCTTGAGGTTAAATTTTTCCCGCTTTAAGTTACAGAGCAAATGTCTCTCTGGGGTATTGCTTTACCATCCACTCTCCTCAGTTCAATTTCACGAAAATTGCACCGCGCTGGATGCCTGATTGACTGCCGTAGCTGCTGGCGGTTAAGGACTGCAAGTGGCTGAACAGCGGCTTTCCTGTCAGTTCAATCACCTTTAACACCGGAAGCTGGCGCTCCAAGATGGGTCGGCTTTGGCTCCAGTCGAGATACAGGTAACCGTTGTTCTGCTGGGTGAACGGGGCGATCGCCTGCTGGAAGCGATCGCTGTCGGCCAACGAGTTTTCAACAGCGTTCAGGGCTGCCTCCATTGCCGCCACAGACGTGGCAAAGATTTCGTAATTGCCAACCGTTGTGTGCACCCCTTGTACCTCGGCTTGCAACGTCTGAGAGGGATTTTGCTGCCTGGCTGCAGCCGAGTCCAGGCAGATACAGTCTGGTCACCCAGGGTCAATGTGCCCAGCGTCAGACCTTGCTGGCGGGCAATCTCATCCAACTCTGCGATCGCCTGCTTGCTAGCATCTGTGTGCGATCGTTGGGCAACAAAAACCCAATCGTTAGCGGGTAACGCGCTCGCTTTTCTCCACAGTTGACTCCTGACACCGCTCTCCTCACGCTTGCCTGTCTGCGGCACTAGCCCTAGCGCATATTCCCCGTTCACCCAGCTAAAAATGTCCTTAGACAGGTTAATCTTCCAGCGAGTTTGCAAATCTTGGAGCGGTTGGTTGATCAGTTTGGAGACGGTGTCATAGCCCTTGAGTCCATTTGCAAGACCGCTCCACGCCCGATCGAGATTAATCCCAGAGGCTGAGAATGGACTGCTTGCCGGAATGTACTGCAGGGCTGCCACGGGTTTGGACAGGGAGGGGGAAATCGAAGTCTCTTTGCGATCGCCACTGAGCACCGCCGTATCCGCCATCAACCCCTGACGGTCGAGTTCTAAGGCGATTGCCATCGTTTGGTACTGGCTCGCGATCGCCTGAACCGTTGGACTTTGCAACGTGTCTTTGGGAGATTTTGCCTGTTTGTCCGGAGTCACCGAGTTCTCCAACCAACCCGCCAGTTGGGGCAGACTTACGAAGGTCAGCCCAATGCGCGGTTGGGTTAGGGTTTCGAGGGCTTGCTGGTAGAAGCTAGCGGTACTCAGATTCAACTCAGCCGCCTGAACGTTAGTAATGGCATCCCGCAACACTTTGGGGTGATTCGCGAACAGGACAAATTGGTCGCCCACAACAGCGCTGGCGAGGGAGGAAGTGGGGCTAGACGGTTTCTTCTGACTCCGCTCTCCGCTCTCCGCTCCCCTCACCTTGTCTTCCGAATAGATGAGCTTGACGCCCTGGTATTGCTCAAAGACAAGATCAGCACCCGCGATCGCTTGCTTTTGCCAAAACACCTGCAGAAACTCGCGCGATCGCTCAGGATCTTGGGTGGCGATCGCCAGCAAATACCCTGGTTGGTTACCGTTTGCGCGATCGCGATCGATATCCAGACTTGTAATCGCCAGCGTTAACTCATCTCCCAGCCAGGGCTGCACATCCCGTTCATACTCCAGCCCGGTATTTGCCAACAGGCTCTGCTTTACCCGTGCTAATTCTGCTCGTGCGCGTCGCCGTTCTCCTGGGCGAGTTGCCACCTGTCGAAAGGCTTCCAACCGATCTGGATTGACCAACAGCGATATCATTGCTGGAGCCTGTTTGGGCACAAAAATAGCAGCACTTGGAGTCCTGTCCTGCCCACCTTTGAGCAGGTTCAATGGGCTTTGAGCCAAAATCCAGTAGACGCCACCACCACCAATGAGCAGGAGCACCGCAACGACAGCGATCAAACCATAAAAAAACGAACGCAGCTTCATGGACAGACATCGCCTGCAGACGAGCAACAACGAACCATCGATAGTTCTGCCAGAATCAAGACGAGCAGCAGTGGACGGTTATCCTCAGCCACCCTAAAATCCGTTTCGGTTTAGAACTACCGATCCGTCCTCAATTATTTCAGGACTGTGTCACCTACAGGTATGAATGATGAAAGGGATGCCACAAATTTTCGCCAGGTTCAGCAAACTTAACACTAATTTCCATGCCTAAATCAACACCGGATGAACCGGATGCTGCTTCAGATCAAGAAGCGGGTGAATCAGTCTCGAATATGAACCTTGATCAGTGGATTGAAACGCTGCGCCGCTCCGATCGCTCTCTCTATAACCTGATAGCGCTGGAGGCCTGGGCGATCGCTCAGACAATGGACGGGTTAATTCCTGGCTTCTGGAGTCGCTTCATGGAAAATCGCCGCATTGCCCTCAAGCAATTCATGCAACACCAGAAAACTCAACCCGGTAAAGAGGGGAAGGAATGAGATGAAAGCCCCTAGCTCCTTTCTGCTAATCTAACCTCATATCCTTTGAACTAAATCAAGATGTACGGCTCATCGACTCCGGAAATTAGTGTAGAAGAGTTGGGGCGACTGTTGGCAGAAGACCGCCGCGATCGCCAGTTTGTGGATGTGCGAGAACCCCAGGAACTTGAAATGGCAAAGTTAGCAGGGTTTCAGAACCTACCGTTAAGCAAATTTGCCGAATGGTCTGCCGATATCCACGATCAACTGAACTCAGACCACGAAATTGTGGTGATGTGCCATCACGGGATGCGTTCTGCCCAAATGTGTCAATGGTTGATCAGTCAGGGCTTTAGCAACGTGAGAAATGTTGCTGGTGGCATTGACGCCTACTCAGCCGTTGTTGATCCATCCATACCCCGGTACTAGTTCAGCATGACACAACTGCACTATCAACCTTATATAGTGAATGAACCCTGGCTGAATAGTTCAGGATTATGGGAACTCCTGAGGCGGCTATACGACCTTCACTTAAAGCGACTAGATTTACGATCGCCGTTTGTCCTCTGATTCAACCCTTCGATTACATCTCCCGCATCCCCAATGACCCTTCAAATTCACCTTACTAATCGCCAGCAGCAGGTTCTTTGGGCAACCGTGCGCCACTACATTGCAACGGCAGAGCCTGTTGGTTCAGAAGCATTGGTTAAGGAATACAACCTCAGCGTCAGCTCTGCCACGATTCGGAGTGCGATGGGGGTACTGGAAAAGTCGGACTTCTATATCAGCCTCATCCATCAGCCGGACGAATTCCGTCTGACTCTGGCTATCGAATTTATGTTGATCAGTTAATTACACCCTCCAGCGAGTTTACGCTTCAGATTGAGCAACTGTTGTGCGATCGCCTCAATCATGCAGACCGCAACCTGGAAACCCTGCTGCGGGGCGCGGCGCATATTTTGGCAACCGTAAGTGGCTACATTGCATTGATCACCATGCCCCAAACGTACACGGTTCAGTTGCGCCACATTCAGCTTGTCCAGGTTGATCCAGGACGGGTGATGCTGATTTTTGTCACGGACTCCTACGAAACGCAGTCAGCACTGATGGAGTTGCCCAAAACCGAGAACGAACCCGAACCTGATGTTGAATTACTGGAACGCGAACTGCAAATTTTGTCCAACTTCTTGAATAGTCAACTGCGAGGACGCGCGATCGCAGAACTGGCAACCCTTGACTGGGGTGAACTGGATCGAGAATTCCAGCGCTACGGAGACTTTCTCCGTTCCGTTTTGGCAGAACTGGCCCGGCGCTCTCAAGCTCCCGCTTCAACTCAAATCATGACCAGTGGTTTATCTGAAGTCATGCGCCAACCCGAGTTCTCCGAAGTGCATCAGGTACAAACCATCATGCATCTTTTGGAAGATGAGCAAGACCAACTCTTGCCGCTCATTTTTGAACCGTCACCTGTTGAGCAGCTGGGTAAGCGTGTCACCATCCGGATTGGCTCTGAAAATCTCCTGGAACCCATTCGAACCTGTACACTCATTTCATCTCCCTATTGCAAACGGTCAGTGCCGGTTGGGAGTGTGGGCGTCTTAGGTCCCACCCGGATGGTGTATGAAAATGCGATCGCCCTCGTAGAAGCCGCAGCAGACTATCTCTCCGAAGCATTGAGCTAAGGACTACTAGCAAGCGCCAACTTTAGCAACGAGGACATAAATGGTTCTAAAGATAAGAACTAAATCGTAGAGGGGATACCAGTGAGCCTGGTAGCGCAAATCCAACTTGACGATATCTTCAAAATCTTTAATCAGCGATCGCCCATTAACCTGCCATTCCCCGGTAATTCCAGGTTTGACGCTCAACCGTTGCCAGTGATAGCTGCTGTATCGAACCACTTCATCCGCCGTGGGTGGACGAGTTCCGACCAAACTCATTTCACCCCTAAAAACATTCCAGAATTGGGGCAATTCATCCAGACTTGTTTTACGCAAAAAGCGACCAACACGAGTGATGCGTGGATCATTTTCATTCTTAAAGATCAGTCCTTTCGCCTCATTCTTAATCTGGGCTTTCAGCATGTCAGCGTTTTGCACCATTGAGCGCAGCTTGTAGATCCGAAATGGACGGCCCATGAGTCCATAGCGTTCTTGGGAGTAGAAGATGGGGCCTGGACTGTCAAATTTAACGGCGATCGCAATTGGAATAAACAGGATTGCTAAAACAATTAGCCCGATTAAACTGCCTACAATATCAACTAGACGCTTAAATACGGAAGATGCCGATGGGTGTGGAACCCATAACCCTGAAGGTGCAAGCGCAAGCGTGAGAAGCTCCCTATTGGTATTTGTGGATGCCAATTGCATAATCGTTTGGGCAAAATTTCTAGTGTCGGATAGAGATGCTGGGCACTTGCGAAGAGTATAAGCCGAACCGCATAAATACTGATACGTTCCGTCAGAACCCTGAGCCAATCTTCTTGAAAACTTCATACAGCTATCCTTTTAGGACTTTCCGTGCGAAATAACTATCTGAGCAGGCGTTAAACTCTTACTAAACAGGGGTTTGGTGCTCTTGCGAACATTTAGACCCCTATTAATTTGCAAGAATCAAAAAATCGAAATTTAAAGTTTTTACACAAAAAATTCTATAAGTGAACGCTTACAGAAAATTCCTGTAGCAAATGCCACAGGTTCTTGTGTAAAATTGCGGTTTACCCGTAGGTGAGCTACTAGCTCTCTTACAACAATTGGTTGGTACTTTACAAAAACTGGGCTTCCAGATTAAAAACCCAGCATTGGTGTAAGAGTCCTACTGATCTGTACGTTCACTGTCGGGGAATTTATGCAAAAGTTCCGTGCGAATTCGGGGAATGAGATACTGAAATGCTTTGCCGCGATGACTGACGGTGCGTTTCATCGCCGCTGACATTTCAGCGAAGGTCAACTGCTGCTCAGGGACATAAAAAACGGGATCATACCCAAATCCACCATTGCCACGGGGGGTATACAAAATTTCACCGAGACACACGCCATCAGCTTGCAGCGCGATCGCGCCATCGGGTTGCGCGATCGCAATTACACATACAAATTGAGCGCGGCGATTCGTTTCACCCTCCAGTTCCTTGAGCAAGCGTTCAATCCGCTCAGTATCGGTACTACCATATCGAGCCGAGTAAACCCCAGGCGCACCGCCCAACGCATCCACGGACAGTCCAGAATCGTCCGCGATCGCCCATTCACCGGTAGCCAGAGCAATTTGAGATGCTTTCAAGCAAGCATTCTCTGAAAACGTCTGCCCGGTTTCCTCTATGTCTAACTCGTCGGGCTTCAAGCGCAGTTCCCACTCCAAATCGGACAGATACGCCTGCATCTCCTTCACCTTGCCCGGATTTCCCGTCGCTACTACCAATACCGCCATTGTCAATATCTAAAATCGTGAGACCTTTTAATAATGCACTCCAAAGCAGCTAGATGCCGAAATCAGCAGAGGCGACCGAAGCATTCCCGCTAGAAAGCACTAGATCGTTCCTTTGCGGCATATAACTCCCACTGTTGAGTAATAAACAGCCCATGAATCTGGACTTTCTGAGAATGCAGAATACCTTTGAATGTCTTCATAACTCACTTTGCCAGTCGCAACGTATTTTTCTGCAAGCTGTTCAGCAGACATTCTCATTACCCTGGCAACTCCTGAGCCACCTTTTGACAAGGGCACATCATTTTCTACAAAAAATTCCTGAAGACCAAGTTTTTGGAATATGGAGGGTAATCTAACACCCAAAGAACAGTCAATCCCTCGATTAGCAAACATCTGGAAGATAGCTTGGTTCAGCCTGGTAACTGACTCACATTCCGCTTTGTCTCCAACGATTGCTCTTGCAGTTGAAAAATCAGGCTCTTCAATCACAATCCACCCTCCGGGTTTGAGCAACCCTAGCATTTTCTGTAGGACGACATCAAAATCTGCAATGTGGATAAGTACATATCGCGAGTGAACAAGGTCAAACGTGCCATTCTCTATGTCCAAATGTCGAACATCAGCATTGAAAACCTCGACATTCGATAACCCTGCACTCTCTAAAAAACGGGTATCCGTATCAACAGCAGTAACTCTGCCGCTTTCTCCCACAACGTCTGCCATCCATCGCATGATTGACCCGGCTCCTGCTCCGACTTCGAGACACTGCCAACCGGTTGATAGTCCTGCTGCTAAGAGCCTTTTTCGGCTGGCTGGATCAAACACTTCTTCGATGGCGCGTAGTCGTTCAAGCTCTCTGCTATGTTCAGAATCGTTAAAGATGTACTTCAGCTCTGGCATCCTTGCTCCTCTGTCCTGGGAACCGACAGCAACCTAACTACCCATTCAAAAGGGCTTCCACAAACTCGTAGCTAGAGAACGGACGCAAATCCTCAATGCCTTCGCCAGCTCCAATAAACCGAATCGGCAAGCCAAGCTGCTGCACAATCGCGATCGCGATCCCGCCTTTGGCCGTACCATCTAGCTTGGTTAAGACAACGCCACTCAGTTTGGCCGCCTCTGAAAACACCTCCGCCTGCCGCAGCCCATTCTGACCCAGGGTAGCATCCAAAACCAGCAACGATTCCACCACGGCATCGGGAGCTTTCTTGTCGATAATTCGACGAATTTTACTCAGCTCATCCATCAAGTTCTTCTTGTTTTGCAATCGTCCGGCGGTATCTACTAACAACAAGTCAGCCTGCCGCGACTTCGCCGCTGTAATGGCATCAAACACCACAGCTGCGGGATCAGTATTTTTCCCGGGATTGGCAATCACTTCAACACCACTGCGGGATCCCCAGACTTTCACTTGCTCAACGGCGGCGGCTCTGAAGGTATCTGCTGCCGCAATCAGGCAGTTATACCCAGATTTTTGAGCAATGTGGGCCAGTTTGCCGATCGTGGTTGTCTTACCGGCTCCATTGACGCCAGTGATCAGCCAAACGTTCAGCGCATCCTTTTGGGGGGCAAACGCAGCGCTGCCAGCATCCTCCAGCGGTTTATCCAGCATATCCTGGAGGATTTCCTTCAAGTACGTGATCGCCGCATCTGGGGGGCAACACGTCATTTCGCAGTCGCGTTTGCAGCGCGTCAATGATCGCATCAGTTGCCGCAACCCCGACATCTGCCTGTAAAAGCGCGGCTTCAATTTCGATCACCGCATCCTGGTTCAGCGGTCCCTGCCCGACGATCGCCCGCAGTTGGTTGACCAAACTCCGACGGGTTTTGTCCAACCCTTGCCGCAACCGCTTCAGCCAGGTGATCTCCTCCAACGAAATCTCATCGGGACGGCGACCTTGGGCCGCTAAGATTTCGGCTGACCAAACGAACCCTTCGTCCAGGGCAAAATCAGGAATAGTTGGAGCTTCAGTAACAGAAGTAGCCGTAGATACAGGCGTGGGGGCAGGGATAACCTCTGGTTCTGGTTCCGCGATCGCGGTTTCGCGAAGCTGTTCCAACCGTGCTTGCCGCTCTGCTTCTGCAGCCGCCCAGAAAGGCAAGGGGGCGGCAGGTTCTGGTTCTGCGGCTGCCCCAACGGCCGGTACTTCAGCCGCCTGGGATTCCGAAGTGCCGGGTTCTGTTACATCTAGTTCAGCTTCCTCGACAGCAATAGATTCTTGTGAGATGGGAATTGATCCAATATCAGGCTCTTTGAAAGGAGCGATTTCCTCAGCGGCCAGTTCTTGAGTGGCAGGGTCTTGAAGTTCAGGAGTACCGTCCTCTGTGGTTGATGGTTCAGACGTAGTGGCAGCCGGTTGAGCATCTTCAAGTTCAGTTACTTGAGCAGTCTGAGCATCTTCTTGCTGCCGTTTACGGATATTCTCATAGGCGACCTTTGCCCAGTTCAAATAATCCTGGTTAGCTTCGGTGGAGGATTCTTGGGACGGTTCAGGCTCAGGCTGAACAGGCTGGGTTTCGGCTGGTTGAGCCGGTTCAGGTTCCTGTTTGTCGTAGCGGCGACGAAACCAATCAAACGTCATGACCCTTACCTTCGATTTTGGATTTCAGATTTTAGATTTTAGATTAGAAAATCGCTATGGCTAACGCTTTCAGCATATCCATTTGTAGTCACATTAAACGAAAACGGCAGCACTGATGAATTCGCTTTCACTTTATAGGAACCTTATGGGAAGCTGAAAACCGCCATGATTCATCTGGCGGATGAAAGCGACTCAAGCGGCTTTAGCCGCTGTAAGTCTGGTACAATTGCATTGGTGGGCAAGGGAATCAACCACCCTAAAAACCCATGTTACCTACTCGTAACGATGCGCTGAACCTTGACAATTGAATCCATGCGGTTCTACTTCATTGTTCTAGATTCCTCCTTTGCAAGTAGGTAAAAGATTCACAGGAGCTAGACGATCAGCATTTTGGAGCAATCGTCTCCAAGTTCAAACAAACTTTGAAGTTTTCGCTTCAACTAGGGCGGGGCACGCTCAAAGTTAACGCTTGGGGAGAGAACCACCTCTGGACTGGAGGCTGCAAGGTATCCAGTTTAAGTGGACTCGCTGCACCAAGAATCTCCCGTCATTCATGCGGGGGAGTGTCAAAGCGATCCTAAATCAGCCGTAATATTCTTGGTGCAGTTGTCACTGGTCACTGGCAGTGACAGAGGACGAATGACAAACCAACGCCCCAGTCTTGCAACTCAAATAGGATTGCTCTAATCTAAAATCTCAAATCTACAATCTAAAATCCCTGCTACGGCGATCGCGTTCCCGCTTTGACCCGATCGGTCACCCGGCGCAGCACACCGTTGATGAATCGGTGTCCATCCTCGCCGCTGTAGCGTTTCGCCAATTCGACGGCTTCATTGACAGCAATTCGATCCGGTACTCCCAGGTACAACATTTCCGTGACAGCAATGCGCAGGATGTCGCGATCGACCACAGCCAGTCGGCTGAGTTGCCAATCCACCAACGCTTGGGTCAGGAGTTGATCAATCTCCTCTCGATTCGCCTTTAGTGTTCGGATAATCTCTAGTGCGTACGTTCTGACATCGTTTTGATTGGCAAGCTGTACGATCTCTGGAATTTCAATCGCAATTCCCAGTCGGTTGATCGCCGCTTGAGTCAGCTCGATCGCCTCAGTGACCATTCCTCTGGCCGTCTGCAGATCGGCAGCGCGGGTCTGGCTATTCAGCAGGCGGGAGTTGCTTTGTTGCAGTTCGGCCGCGGCGGTCTCAAGGGCATCCTCAGCTTCGGTCGTCAGGGTACGAACGGCTGCCACCACTACGTTTTGTAGAGATTGAGCTTCTAAATTCTCCTGGGTTGCTGGCAACTGGCTGATACTCAGCAGCGCCAATTCACGGGCAATTCGACGGGCTTGCATGGCAGCTTTATCGGAATAAACAAAGGCTGGCACTACGCTAAAGTGCGTTAGCCCAGCCATCTTAGCAAGATTAGACAAGGTTCGGTGAGCTAGTCTTCTTCGAGAGCGATCGCCTGCCGACTTTGCTCCCTAAAGGGTTCCAGTGGACGCCGATTGGAGGCAGGCAATGCGGTTGAAACGGCCATGTCAGGATTCACAATTCCGCCCGAAATAATTACCTTAAAGGCATCTTCGACGGGCATTGAGAGCGTGATCACCTCAGCTTCTGGCACGATCACGTACCAACCGGTTGCGGGATTAGGTGTTGTGGGAATAAACACACTCAGCATGGATCCGGCAAAGTGGGATTGAATCTCGCCGCTAATCGCTCCGGTGACAAACCCAAGCGACCAGACCCCGCGACGGGGATACTCCACCAACACAACTCCTCGAAATCGATTTGCAGAATCCCTCAACAGGGTTTCCAGCAGTTGCTTGAGGGCTTTGTAAACAGAACCCGCTAATGGAATGGCTTGTAGCAGCCGCTCACCGACCTCTAAAAGCCAGCGTCCGGCAATATTCCGTGCCATCAACCCAATCACCAGGATGCAGAGCAGCGGGACAGCCAACCCGACCAGGAGATTCAGCAGATTGACCAGAACCGGATTTAGTCCGTCAAACGGATTCAATTGACTCGGAATGCGAGTCAAAAAATTAATCACCCAGGCGGCGATCGTAATCGTTAGCCAGATGGTTGTTGCTAGGGGAATGACTACCAGCAAGCCTGCAATCAGGTCATTCTTCAAATCTTGCTTAAGGCGTTGGAGCACAGGTAACCTACTGTCTTTCATTGACTGTAGAGATATGTTGAGGACACCACCGACGAGTATGATCATTTATGAGCATGATCAGAGTATTAAGAGACGTAAATTATCTATAAACTATTGTTGCAATATCCCAGGTGTTCTTCAAGCCTTCAGGGAGGTTGTCGAATATCTTTATCGTAATTGGTATCCTACTTGACCATGCACCCCTCAACAACCCCCAATTTTTAGGTAGAGACGCGATTAATCGCGTCTCTCCGATCGTCCAGGTCAATCGACAACGCCAACTGATAAATCTGGCGGCGGGGTAGATTGGTTTGCTGGGCCAGTTGACGGCTAGCGTCCGAGCGAGAAAGTCCCTGGTCAAACAAGGCTTGCAATTCGGCTTTGATGGCATCGTCTGAAAGCACGAGTTGACTGGGTTCTGCCCCGGCAACCACAAGTGTGTATTCGCCTTGCGGGTCGCGATCGCCATACGTTGCCACAGCCTCCCCAATCGTCCCCCGCCAAATCTCCTCGTGCAGCTTGGTCAGCTCCCTGGCCAGCACAATCCAACGCTCGTCCCCCAGCACAGTGGCTAAATCCTGTAGAGTCTGACGTAAGCGATGGGGAGCTTCATAGAAGATCAGCGTGCGGGATTCGGTTTTCAGGCGTTCCAGATGGGCACAACGCTCTTTCGATTTGGCAGGCAGGAAGCCCTCAAAGACAAAGCGATCGCTAGGTAACCCAGACGCGGTAAGCGCTGCGATCGCCGCATTGGAACCGGGAATCGGAATAACTGAAATTCCAGCCTCCGCACAGGCTTTCACCAACTCATAGCCCGGATCAGAGATTCCCGGCATTCCAGCATCACTGACCAGCGCGATCGCCTGTCCTCGACGCAGTCGTTCCACCAACTCTGCCGTTCGGCTGCTGTGATTGTGGTCGTGATAGCTAACTTGCGATTTGACAATTTGGAAATGCTGCAGCAGCTTACCCGTATGTCGTGTGTCCTCGGCTGCGATCAGATCCACCGACTGCAAAATCCGCACCGCCCGAAAGGTCATATCTTCCAGATTCCCGATCGGCGTCCCCACAATGTAAAGGGTTCCAGGTTTAAGATCTGACTGCACAATTCAACTCCTTTTCCCGTACAGACGCGATTAATTGCATCTTCTTCAATGCCTGCTATTTCCCGTACAGACGCGATTCATCGCGTCTCTTCATCGCATCATGCATGGACTTTTCATCGGACTAACCACTCTTGACCTGATTTATCAGGTAACCGAGCCGCCAGCAAAAAATCAGAAGATTGTGGCAACTGATTACACCGTATCGGCTGGTGGACCGGCAACCAATGCGGCTGTCGCGTTTAGCGATTTGGGCGATCGCGCCACTATTTTGAGCGTGGTGGGTTGCCATCCCATGACTCACCTAATTCTGGCAGATTTGCAACAACACGGCGTAGCGATCGCCGATCTCGACTCCACTCAATCCCAGTCGCCTCCCGTTTCTTCCATCATCGTCACTCAAGCCACCGGAGAACGAGCCGTTGTCTCCATCAATGCGGTGAAAACTCCAGCAACGCCAGATCAAATTCCTGAAACTATTCTGCAAAACGTAGATATTGTTTTTAATTGACGGACATCAAATGGCTGTTGGACAGACGATTGCTC
>JAAUSG010000174.1 GCA_012034055.1 Leptolyngbyaceae cyanobacterium RU_5_1
GGTAGGCGCAGGGAAACAGCAACAGACCGGACCAGCCTACGAAGACGAAGCGATCTCGCTTCAGCCAGTCGTCGAGGATGTCGAACCATCCTCGCGTCGGCTGCATTCGTCCGACTGCTATGGTCATGCTAAAACTCCATGTTAGGTATGAGTACTTAAGAGCGGTTTACCCCAGTAACTTTGAGTGCTCAAGGGTTAATACACACAAGAGACTCAAAGCTTAAACAGGAGTTACGTTTCTTTACTAACTACTGATTATACGGATCGCTTCGTGAATTTTCCAGGTGAATTGTTAACAATAATTTGCTTACGATCGCCCAGCCTCCAGTGCACTAACCTTTTCAGTCAACGCCGCGATCGCCGCTTGCTGTTCCTGGACCACTTTGGTCAGCACGGCAATCACATCCATTGGGCCGATGGATTGGCGATCGGGAGAGGCCACTAAAGTTGGAACGTCTTCAGCAATAAACCCAAGGTGTAACTCTTCTTCTGCATCTGTTCGATAGTTAAACTTAACGGGGTTGAGACCCTGTAAAGCTTGGTTGGCTTCCTCTGTAGACAAATCAACAATGTTGTTCTTGTACGTCCGCGAGGAAACAAACCGGCCATTAAAAATATCGACACCCTGAGCAAAATCTCCCCCATGATTAACCGATAGCTTATTGCCCAAATCCACCAAGGCTCGACACAGTGGCTTGTTAGGATTTGCGTCTGGATTGGTGCGTGCTGATAGGATCAAATCTCCCCACCAATTCACTTCCATCAGTCGCACACCGCCAGTTCCTGGATTGTTGCGGCTGTCGTTGTGGATACCGCCTCTAAACCAACAGAAATCTCCATCGCTGCGGAAATACTGGGTGCCATCCTGAACTCCAATTCCATAGTTTGTGTTCCATAGGTTAATCATTTGACGCACCTGAGCACCAAAATTCAACTTCCCAGGGATGCTCACGACCCCGTCTGCACCAACATAAAAGCGATCGACGAATGCAACTACCGCATTGGCAGCCGTGGAGCGTTGCCCAATTTGAAAGCTGATTCCGCCTGCATCCTGATTCACGTAAATATTCCCAGTCCAACCCGCAGAAATGGATTTCCAACCATTATTGAAATAAGCATTGAATCCAAGCGAGGGCCAATTTGCCACCAGGGAAATTCCTTGAGCATCTGAACCGAATAGTCCTACTGTATTACCAATCATTCCACCAACTTCTAGCTTGGCACGAGTAGGAATGGTGGTATTAATGCCCACGTTGCCGGTTGTCGTTAGCCCACCATTAACATTCAAATTTCCACCAGCGGTACTGGCATTCAAATTTCCACCGATTGCCAGGTTTCTCACCGAAAAATCTTGAGTAACCGCTCCCGCTAAAGCCGCTTTTGTGTTTAGCGCAGTAGCAACTGGCGTAATTCGAGTATCGACATAGGTTTTCACAGCCCTGGAGGTTGGCACCACACTGTCGCTGTTCTCAGTCAGGTTCACATCCGTGGAGAACTTGTTGACGGCTGCTCCAGTCTCCAGCTTGAACAGCCCGTTGACCGCTAGCTTTGCCCCCGGAGCAGAAGTGCCAATGCCAATATCGCCATCACCTTCAATAAAAATGCGTGGCTCTCCACCAGTGCGAATCGCAAACGGGAAGGCATTCACCGTACCAACCCCAGCACCTGATGCAGTATCCACTCCTAAGCGCAACGAGTTGCCACCGGAGTCTAATAGAACAACACTTTCGGTTGGGGTCGCTGATACGTTAGCGTTACTGCTGCCAGTGCTTTCGGTAACGGATAGGGTGTCTTGAACAGTCTGTGCCATAAGGGTCTCCTTGATATGAAATCCAGTTAAACAATTCAAGGTCTCGTAGGGGCGGGTTTCGTCGTCAAATCTCTACTCCGTAAAGGTTTTGTTTGCTAAACCCGCCCGTACAGGTCATTAGCATTCAAGCAGATTTTATAGGAGTCAAAAGATGTGAATTTTGTTAACTTATTTAACAGTTAACTTATTTGACAGATGATGTGGAGGAGTTACCGGTTGAGTACGCGTCATTCTCTTCTTGAGATGGAGTGTTGGTTAAGGGAGTGTCTGCTAAGAGTTCTTCCAACACCTGGATTGCTCCGCTAATTCGCAACAGTGTGCTTTTCAAGTTGGTTTGTTGGGTTTCTAAATCAGTGAGCATTTTTTGCCCTGACTCAAATTCAGTTTTGAGATGTTTGAGGCGTTGTTCAATCTGTTCTTTCATGATGAGTAAGGTTATGGAATCAGAATTTCATGAACTCGATAACTGACTTGAATGTCCCTAGCTAACAAATTTTTAATCACCAGTACATAGGCGCGATCGCCATCCGTGTCAATTGAAACACCCTGCTCCCAGTCTACAGACGCTGAGTTAACAGCGGGAGTGACGCTCGCGATAAAAAAGCGATGATTTTTTCCGTTATCCCTGGCATAGCTAATCCGCCTCTGAGCATTGGCTGGCATTGTGATCGTGTTGGCAGCAAAAACACCTGTTCTCAAAATTCCAGTCAATCCGGAGCCATTACCCCGAAATGCTGTTGCAATCACAGTGCCTGAAACGTTCAATGGGCTGCCGATTTGGAGAACGCCTGACGTATGCGTCGATCGCACAAGGCCATGAATTCTCACCTGATCGGTGTCCTGGTTGCCAAGTTCCAGATCGCCCTGATGCTGCTCGATGTTGCGGAAGGTGGTGGTGCCCGTCACATCTAGATTGCCCAACACCGTCAGGTTGTTCTGAACGGTCAGGCTGCGGGTTTGAGTATCGCCCTGCACCGTGAGATTGCCTTGAATGAACAACGGCCCAGTCATCGTGTCGCCGGTCGTTTTCACCACGCCAGTCAGCGCTGCCCCATCGCCTTGGAAGGAGTCTGCTTTCACAGCACCGGCAACTTCCAGCTTGGCCGTTGGCGACGCCGTGGTGCCAATGCCCACATCCCCATCTCCCTCAATGAAAATGCGCGATTCTCCACCCGTGCGCAGGGCAAAGGAAAACGCGTTCACCGTCCCAATGGAAGCACCCGAAGCAGTATCCACGCCGACTCGCAGCGAGTTACCACCCGATGCCAGGAGAACACTGCTTTCGGTTGCGATCGCTGACACGTTGACGCTACTGCTGCCGGTATTTTCGGTAACGGATAGGGTATCTTGAACGGTTTGTGCCATGAGGGGTTCCTTGATAGATAGCTTAGTCGTTGGATTGCGACTGGACAAAGCAGGTAGTTTAATTTACCCTGTAGGCTTTTGGTGTGATGCCTGTAAGTTGTCGAAACTGTTTGCTTAAATGACTATGACTATTGAATCCGCATGAAAAGCAATATCCATAATGGAGCGATCGCTGTGTTTTAACAATTGCTTTGCTCGTTCAATACGTTGCTGGAGCAGATATTGATAAGGAGTGGTGCCGATCGCTTGCTTGAATTGATGGCTGAAATGAAATTGGCTCATGTTTAGCAGTGCGGCTAAATCGGCAAGTTTGATATCTTGGTGCAAATGATCGTGGATGTAGTCCAACACTTGCAAAAGTTGACGCTGGGGCAATCCACCCCCATAAATTGAAATTTGAGGTTTGGTAGCTGCGTATTGTCTGAGTAAATGCACTGCCAGAACATTTGTTAGTGATTCGAGATAGAGCTTGCTGCCTGAATTTTCCTGTTTGAGTTCAGTCAGTAACATCATCCCGATCGCCTCAATCTGAGGGTCGCGAGTCCGAAATTCGGGCAGTAATTCCAGGCGATCGGGATCAGTGTCAATGGTTTCTCTTGCAACACGTTGGATAAACCGAGACGTAATCCGAATCTGCAAGAAGCGATCGTCACTATCCCAACGGGCAAAAAACGGCATTTGGGCAGGTGTGATGCAAAAGTCACCTTTCGTGTACAGTCCCGTGCGGGTCGTGTCTCCTTGAGTTTGGATCAAGCGCACTGGACGCGGCGAAAGCGATAGACAAATCGAGTGTTCATGGCTGTAATGGGTTTTCCCCTCGCCCGCAGGGTGCTGGAATTGCTCGACCAGAATATTTTCCCAACCCTGGTTTCGACTAGACAAAATGGGCAAGCGGGCACATTCAATCTGATGGTTGGCGATCGTCGTCATGGTGCAAACTCAATCTGTCTACTGCAAGAAATCAGAAGTACGAAATCAGAAGTACAAAGTCAGAAACGATGACGGGATCAGCTCTTTACTGACTTTTAACTGGCTAGCTATTTCTGCCCTGGTGTACTAGTTCTGATTCTGACAAGAAATTCAGCTCTTGAGGAAGTATAGATCACGATGAGAATTGCTGGCATCGAGCGGCTTGATTGACGCTCCTATGACTCAATGCGCAAATTCCAATGCCCGAATTAAGTGAGCACTTGACATTCTCGGATAGTACATTTAACCTGGTAGTTAATTAACCCCCCGGTTAAATATAGGAATGTCCACCGATCAACTCAGCCTTACCTTTAATGCCCTTGCTGATCCCACCCGTCGCGCCATTCTCGCTCACCTCGCTCAAGGGGAAGCATCCGTTACCGAGTTAGCAAAACCCTTCCAGGGTCACCGAGGCAATGCTGCAAATGCAAAAGATTGACATTCATGAACTCCAGCGGGCGTATTCTGGCTAGAAGATGACATCGATGCCAGTCAGCAAATTCAAAGAAATAATACAAATGAACTGCTATTTAATGGCAAGCGGTTAAACTTTGAGTCAGGAGTCCAAAACCATGACTGACAATGCCGCGGCGCACAATAACCACAATCCCAATGCTGCGGTATACGAATGCTGCTACCACCATCGGGTGGCTTTGCAATGCACGGAGTTGAGCTTCGCGCTCGATTCGCATTTCTCAACCACAATTAACTAAAGGAGTACAAAAGGAGTACACAATGCAATTAAATCCTTATCTCTTTTTCAACGGTCAATGCGAGGCAGCATTTAAGTTCTATGAACAATGCTTAGGTGGCAAAATCACAGCAATGATGACCTACAAAGAATCCCCAGACTCATCCATGACCGAGCAAATGACACCGGAATGGCTCAATAAAATCATGCATGTCAGCCTGAAGATTGGTGACCAAGAATTGATGGGTTCTGATAGCCCACCCGAATATGGTAGTGAAGAAGCCAAAGGGTTTTCCGTATCAATTAGTCTGAACGATCCGGCCGAAGCTGAGCGCATTTTTAACACACTGGCAGAGAATGGGACGGTGACAATGCCATTTCAGCAAACCTTTTGGGCTGATCGCTTTGGGATGCTGGTTGATCAATTTGGTATGCCGTGGATGATTAACTGCGATCAAGCTGCCTGAGCCTCTATAGTGCGATGGACTCAACCCTGATTTGTCAAAAAGTACGCCAGGTGATCGCACATTTGCGTGCTAGAGGGTAGAAGAGAATAGTTGGAAATGAAGGAGATAAAGCAATGGAGACAACCACAACCCAACCGGAATCAGCGATGCAAGCTGAACCGCAAAAGGAGCATCATTGGCTGCAGAAGCTTGTCGGTGAGTGGACTTATGAAACAGAGGCACTCATGGGTCCGGATCAAACTCCGGAAAAATCAACGGGAACGGAACGTGTGCGATCGCTCGGCGGACTCTGGGTACTGGCTGAAGGTGAGGGCGAAATGCCTGGTTGCGGTGTTGTAACAACCCTAATGACGCTTGGTTACGACCCGCAGAAACAGCGGTATGTGGGCACCTGGATTGGGTCAATGATGACCTATCTCTGGTTGTACGACGGCGAACTGGACTCAGCTGAAACCGTGCTGACGCTCAGTTCTGATGGGCCGGCAATGACGGGCGAGGGGAAGATGGCAAAGTACCGGGACGTGATTGAGTTCAAAAGCGATGATCACCGGGTACTGACTTCCCATATGCTGGGCGATGACGGTCAGTGGCACCAATTTATGACTGCGAACTATCGGCGCGAGAAATAGCGGAAAATCATAGGATTCACGCACAGATTCGGCATCGGGTGCATTGAAGGTGCAAATCATGAGATCGCGATCGCTCGACAATATAGCGGATTTCAACTCAGTTAGCTACAGTAACAACGGTAGGTGAACCAACTTTTGATGTCCTTTAACGTCACAGCATTCAATGCATCAGTAATTGCTTGATCTAACGCTTCGCGAGAACGAGCGTTTACCAATCGTGATTACGGGCAATGTTGTTGATGTACCCTGTTCACGAATTGTTTGTTCCAGTGAATCTTCACCTTTTGCATTTCGATTTGCAGTCAATAGAAGCATCTGATTCGATTGAGCGAAACTGCCAATGATGCGATCGCTACTATCAGCAGCTAAACCAGCCTCTTCCAATGTCATAAAGCGAATGGATAGCAGATCGAGCCAACCTTCAGCGGCTAGAGTTCCCTGAAGCAAGACAATGTATCCTATCAGATTGTAATCAACCAGAACAATCATCCAATCAGTCCAAGCCTAGCTTTCCAGGCTTGGAGTTTAGCATGAATTGCTTCCTGCCCTGGCTTTGGAGGTATTTTTGCAATTTGTGCAAGGCGTTCACGATTTTTGTCTTCCCAATATTCCCACCTCTGTTGAGTTTCCTGTAAAACCGTTTGATACTCTGCCTCTACCTCAGAGCGGTTCGCCTCAATGTAGAAGAGTGCCGCATTGAGCTGTGCTTCGGTCAAAGGAAGCCAGTGGCGGATCAGCCGTGGAAATCAGGGTTTTGCCAAATAAGTCGGGGATCTTCCGTTATTCAGTTGGCTTACAGCAGGCGGCAACGGGAGTGGAGGCGGAGGGTTGCAGGTTGGCCTGGCGGAGCAGATCGAACCAGGCGCGGACGATCGCCGAATCAACCGGTTTCTTGCCTTGAACCTGTTGCCCCAGGGTGGTGAGTGAGTCGTACCAGATGCCGTTGTTGGCGTAGAGGGTGGCGCGATCGAGGGGGGTCTTGGCGGAGCGAATTTGCCGCTGCAGGGTAGAGGATGGGGCGATGCGTTGAATTCCACCGGTGATCACGGCGATCGGGCGATCGTCATCCAGATCGACGAATTCATCGGGATTTTTAGGCACACGAGTTCCGGATTTGCAGCGGTATGTCACATCCCAAGAGTAGGCCGTATTCACCTGCAGTGCTGGAGCGGAGGTGGGAATTGGAGCGCTGATCACGATGGATGGAGTGTTGGGTGCGCTGAGGGTGGTTGTGTAGATCGATTGACCGCTGCGATCGCGCAGCGTGAGTTTGATTGGGATGCTGGGATCGAATTGCTCGGTGAGGTGAAACCAGAAGGTTGGCCGCGCCGTAGTCGTTAAGCCCCAGTAGGTGGCTTTGGTGCCGACCTGGGGAACGAGGGCCAGCAAGCAACTGCGCCGACCTGCACCCCCCTGACTGCGGCCATCTCCCGGATCATTGACAACGGGCGGCGGTGGTAGAGCCGCCGGGGGTTGAAAGCGAATCGAGACTGAAGAGGGAGGGGTCGCGATCGCACCCGACTGTGATCGAGCTGGGGTCGCTGAACTGAAGGCAGTGAGCAACGCTAAGGTAGATGCAAACACAACGGTTGAATTGGATAGTTGAATATTATTCATGGTGTATTTTCGGTTTATCTGCAGACGCCGTCAATAGAGCCACAGAGATACTGGACATAAACAGGGCGATCGCAGATGGAGCGAGGGGAATCCAGCCGCCTTGAATCAGGAGCACTTGGCATAGCCCAATCAGGATGCCAACGGCAATCCCTCCTGCAAATCCGAGAAACTCCAGTCGTTGGAACTGCCAGGCGAGTCCGCCGCCAATCACCGCCCAGCCTGCAATCCAGAGTGTCTCAATCCAGACTGACCAGACCCAGAGCAGTGGTCGCTGATCGAGCACTGCACTGAGAATTTGGCTAATCATCTGAGCATGAATCAGGACGCCGGGAATGCGGTCTGTGTCTCCTTTGCCAAAGGGAGTTGTCCAATAGTCACCGCTGCTGTGGCGGGCGGCAATCCCAATCAAGACAATTTGACCTTTGATCGCGTTGGGATTGATCTGGCCCCTGAGAACCTGAGCGACGGTTGCCTGTTGGGTGATGTTTCGGGGGGAGGGCGCAGCACGATAGTTGAGCAACACCTGCCCACTGTCGGCAACGAGGGATTGATATCCACCGGTGCGGCGTTGCAGTTGGCGAAAAACGGTAGTTCCAAACTGCAAGTCTTGTTGTTGGGTAACCGTGGCTTGAATGCCTTTCACTTCAAGATAGTGGTTCGCTAATTGAACGCTGAGGGCATAACTGGTCGTACAGCGTGAGCTTGGGTTGGGGGGCAGGACAAGCAAGTGGCGACGCACGACTCCGTCAGGATCTCGGACAAAATCGCTGAACCCTAACCGGGACTCTGGAACTTCTGGAGGCGGTAGAACCCCCGTAGGATCACCTCGAACGTCTGGACGTTTGCACACAGCAAAGAGGTGCCTGGTTTGTTTGAGCCGATTAGCCAGTTCCGGTACGTCAGCGGGAGCATCTCGATACAGATCTAGCCCGATCGCCAGGGGTTGGTGTTGTTCCAGTTTCTCTAGCAGTCGGTTCAAGGTGCGATCGGAGAGGGAACCGCGCCGCATTTGCTCACCTTCGGTCTGAATGTCTTCATCGGTAATCATGACGGCTAACAGGCGGGAATCGGGGGGTTCGGCAGGACGCGATTGCATCAAGCGATCGAAGCTCCACAGCTCTACCGGCTGCAGCCAGCCCAGCCAGCGTGCTCCAGCGATTAAACCTGTGACCACAAGACTGCTGAACAGGACGGTTTGCAACTCCTGACGGGTTGGCCAGCGCAGCAGTGGCGATCGCGGCACACACCAATCCTGCCAGGTGGGGGGTACTTCGGCTGGATTCTGGCAGATGACGGGCAACCAGGTGGCACAGGGAAAGTCTGTTTCTAAGGACTGCAACTTTTCGCGTGCCTCGCGCACAGCGGTATAGAGGGATTTTCCCCCTGAAAAAGCCATGAGAAAGTGCTTCAAAAATTCCTGGGCGACGCGATCGGGAACCGGTTCACGCATCACAATCACCTGGGGCAAATTCAAATCTGCCAGGTCGCGTGCCAGCCCCAACCCATCGCAGGAGTTGAAGATCGCTAGCTTTAGCCCGTGGGCGATCGCGGTTCTTAGCCCATATTTCAATTGATCGACCGTCAGGCTTTCAGTCTGATTGAGCTGAATGTGTCCCTTGCCTTGACTGGAACTATGGCCGGCGAAAAACAGTACATCCCACCCAGGCTGCCAGAGCTGCTGATTCAGTTCGCTGGCCGTGGGTTCCACCAAAAACGTGAGTTCCGCACCCGGCAGTTGTTGCAACACCTGTTGATCTTTAGCCACGTCAATGCCCTCGTGGTTGCCTAAGATGGCCAGAATCCTGACCTGGCGACGCGGTTTGGTTGCCGTCACCTTCATGGAGCGCAGGTATTCCGGCAGGCTGAGCGCAATTTCTGCCTTGGGATAATCGTCCAGAAAGGACCAGAGGCACCAGGGCAATCGCAGTAGCCGGGCGTCATCGGCAACGATAATCAAACGAATCTGATCCGACGGTTTGAGCTGAGTGCGCAGTTGGCGATCGATATTACGAAATGCCTCCGCGTTCAACCACCGATTGATGGCAGTTTGTAAGTCCTGGCAAAGCTGACTGAACTCGGCTTGCGAAAGGTGAGTGACATCCTCTTCATCGATTTCAAACGCAACGGACTGAACACTAGAACGACGCCAACCCAAATGGGAATAGAGGTCTTCGTACAGGGCTTGCCAGCGTCGGTACAGCGCATCCAGTTCCGGTGCAGCCGGTAGACTCCCCGTGAACTGCATCGGGTTGGGACTGTGTTCATCCCAGAGTTGAGCAATTACAGTCGGTAACCCGTGCTGCCAGTCTCCTTTGCCTAGATTTAGAACAACGAGGTAGTTCATGGGGAAGTGGGGAAGTGGAGAGTAGAGAGATGGGGAGATGGGGAGGTGGGGAAGTTGTTTTCGTCTGTAGGGACGTTATATATAACGTCCCTACAGACGTTTAACCACAGGTCTGGAACACTACCCACATCGCAAATGACCAATGACCAATGACCAATGACACACTAAACCACAAAATCCTCAGTAATCACGGTGTTGGCGATCGCAACCTGTAAGCTGAACTGGGTGTCGGGTGGGCACTTGAACCGCTTTAACTGAATCACGTTGTCCTGGTCGCGGGACTGAACGGATTGGACGGCTTCACCGGTGGGGAGCAGCAGGGTGAGGCTGAGGCGTTCGGGGAGGCAGAGGGTGGAATTGAGGGGGCGAACCTGGGCGCGAATCCCAATGCGACCGTCGGTGTCGGGTTCTACGGCAACCATCAGCAAGGCATCCTGATCGGGAAGGCGCAGCAGTTTGGCTCTGCGCAGGGCTAGGCCGCTCAAGTCAACGCTGCGCCGCAAGTTGAAGGCTGGCTCGGCTTCGCTGCCCAGTAGGGTTTCCAGGGCCTGCCAACTGTCGTCAAAGCGATTTTGCAGCCACTGGCTGAGGTTGGCAATGGTGCGAGTGGGTGAAATGGCTGCAGATGAGTCGGTGCGGCGCGATCGCCCCAGCTGTTGTCGCCAGTCGCGATTGGACAGCAGGGCTGCCCAGAGCGGAAAGGGAATTTCTAAGCGGGGTTGCAGTACGGCGGGATTGGCCAGACGCTGCAGCAGATTTTCTGCCTGGGCAACGGGCAATGGGGGCAGCGGGGCAATTTCCGCCTGGGTCTGCTCGGTTGGATTGAGTTGGCGCACGACCCACAGGACACTGAGGTCTTGCACTAACTGTTCAGCATCCAGACTGTAGACGCGTTGGTCGGCATCATAGCGACCGGAAGTTTTGAGCTGTTCGTGGGTGGTGTATCCCCACACCCGCACCCATAGATCATCAGGGTCTACCTGAACACCCAGGTAGTAATCACCAGCCCAGTCAGGACTATCAATCCATTCTTGCGGAACTTGCAGCTCACTGGTGTCGAGGGTCTTGTCGGGAATTAGAATCAACCGTTGGTTGCCAAGCGCGATCGCCGTTCCCCTGACCAGTTCCCCTAACAAAGGCACTGCACCAGACCAGGCCGTTGCTTCCGGAGCCTGTTCTGCCTGCAACCACGGCAATACCGTGTTGAGACAGACCTGATTCAAGTAGATATTCCATTGGGCAGTGGGGGTAGATGCAGACTGGCTGTGTTGCCAGGATTCCTGGTGAATCTGCGGCGGAATATCCAGCCTCAGCTCAGTCAAGGTATCAGGTAAGACGCTCATAGGTACTCCTTGGGGGGGTGCAGACATCAGCCACCCTGATTTTCAGAATCGTGCCCTTGATAGTGAATCTGCAGCCATTCCTCTAATAGGGCGCTGATATACTTAACCACGTTGGAGGTTGGTGAAATATGCAGCGTTTCCTGGCTCCAGCGAGTCAGTGCTAATAGCAACAGTTCCCGTGTCTTCGTTAGTTTGCGGGAAACAGCGTACTGCTGGAGGGTGAGTTGTCGAGCAATTTGCTGCTGAGTGAGTCTTTCCTGATAGTAAAGCTGGAGTAACTCTTGCAGGGTTGGATCGAGTTGAGCGAGAGCGTCTTTGAGCACAACGTTGATTTGGGTTTGCTGATCCTGGCGAACCTGAGTTTCTTCGTCGGCAATCAGGTCTGCCAGTAATGAGTCATGGCCGGTATCGGGTACGTCATCTTGAAGTTCGCCTGCGTCTTGCCCCAGTCGCGGTGCATTTAGAGAGGTAACGGTGGGATACAGGTAGGCCCGCACGCGGCTGGTGCAGAACACCAACCAGCGCTCCAGGGTTTCGGGACTGCAGTCTGCACCAGGTGCACTGAGCTGCCGACGCTGTTGATTGTACCGCTGGGCGATCGCTCCCAGGTGGCGAGATCGGGGGCGACAAACTTGCTCGCCTCCTGTTCGGGGTCCTGGGCGGGGTCTTCCTGGTCCGCTCGCGCGGCGTGCTGGCCCTGCCGGCAGGCAATACGGTACTGCGATTTCTACCGCCACTGGTGATCACCCGAGAGGAAATAGATACCGTTGTGGAGCAGGTAGCCGCCGCACTGCAAACAGTAGACAAGTAAACCCTGATATGCGGGATTACAGCTGGTGGTATGGTTTGCGGTACGCTAGTTTGTTATGGTGGGATGCTAACCGAGTTGTACCTGATGTTCCAATGGAACTGGTTTTGGGAAATGATACGAACAGCTTACTTGCTAGCTTCTGTTTATGTGTAAGTCCAAAAATTTAATAAATCAATAAAGCGGGCATAGCAAAGTAGACA
>JAAUSG010000175.1 GCA_012034055.1 Leptolyngbyaceae cyanobacterium RU_5_1
TTCCAGCGCAACTTTGGCTTTGAATTGCGGACTGTATTGTTTGCGTTTGTTACTCATGAACTACTCCTATCATGTTTCGAGTGGTTCAGAGCTTAACCCCCTGTCCAGTTTTTCGGTTCCACTTCAATCATAACGATTGCTTCAGGCTCCGGGAACCAAATCGGTAGACCCACGATGCCCAATCCGAATCACCCAAGGTTGGGCTTCGGGGTATCGCTCGTAGAGCCTATCGGTTGCCATAATTGGCGTGTCTGCCACTTCAAAAGCTCCGGTTTCAATATCGATCGCTACAATCTTGCCGTGATTGTCTTCCTCGACCTGCTGACGTACCTGAGATTCATAAATCTCATCGCCGCGCAAATTCTTCTTTGCTGTAGCGGGGTTGTCGAATAGTCATGGGCTTTGACCTCGTTTCGATGGTCGCCCTCTCATTTTAATCTGGGCGATCGCGCTGACGGTCAAAGCGCGATATCTCATCAGCCGTCAGGTTTCCTGGGATGTGGTGTACATCCCATTAGCGATTCACGTTAATTTAAGTTGAAATTTCAGCGTTTAACGACTCTACTTTGTATTAAAGCAAGTAACAATTTAAGCAATTACTAGTAGCTCTATGAATTTTGTTGCTATCTTCAAAAATAAGATTGCCTCAATCTCTACATCAACATATCAGAAGAAGATAAGTAGGTCGGCACAATTAAATATAAGATCTCAGAACCCATAGCGCCCGTTGCGCGGGTGCTACGGGTTCTGAGGTTTGATTTTAATTACGCCCAGGTACTTAAATGGCATCTTTCAGAATTTGAGTTTGCAAAGTTGGAATTGCTTTTCTAGTTAGGCTGCATCTGATCAACCAGTATTGGAAGGAGTTTAACGATGTCAATGTCCCCGATTCCGGATATTTCTGATTTTGCTCGATCGCTTCCGACTGAGCTGAGAGAGGATTTGTTCTCCAGCCTCCCTCAGCGAAAACAATCTGCTTTATCCCGTTTGCGTGACTTTCTCGCTGAACCGTTCGACTTGCCTTACATTGAGCACGCGATCCTACCGGCTTTAGTCACCTCTGCCTTTCAAGGTGAGAAACTATCGCTTCCGATGATTGATGAACAACGGTTCAGTAAAGAAGAAGCACTCCCGTACTATCTATGGGGATTGTTGTATGACGACTGGAAACCCAATCTTGAACAGGATGGGCTTTCTGTTTTTATCCAGGGCTATGAGCATCGGGGCGATAACAACCACAGAAAGCGAATTTACTACTCCGCCTTAACTACGGATTTATACCGCCCCATGTATGGGGATAAAGTTATTCGGTTTTTTGATCAACTCTTTGCCGACCAGAATGCGAATAAACCCCTGATGCGCCGGTATTTAGATAGTTACTTTGATTTGTACTGGGATCTGCACCTTGGCGTTAGAGATAAAGACATTCCAACTAGGGTTCGAGAAATTGGACTGAGTTTTAACACGGTACTCGCCTATATCAATCCAATCGAGCCGATTGTGTACAAGAACTATATACAAGTGCGTAAATTACGCCAACCTTTGAAGGATTGGATTAATGCACGAATAGACGATCTCATTCATGGAAAAATTAGTAATCCAGAGAAAACCTTTGTCTATTACTGGCTCAAGAACGGTGAAGAAGGTCGCGATTTCCGGCGGAAAGATGTGGTGTTTGAAACATTCCACAATTTTGTTGCTCTGAGTCAATGGGGTAATACGATTTATAGCATGATGTTGAAGTTGAGTGTAGATCAAGGCGATCCGACGATTCGGGACTGGTTCAAGAAGACGATGGAAAGTAATTTTGATCAAGTGGAGCAGGAACATTTTAGCCCGCTGGATCGGTTCGTGATGGAACTATTCCGAACCATTTCGCCTAATGCCTTTAGCCTTTCCATCTTGCAGGAAACGGGCACGATTCAACCGATCTACCAACGCTATGGCTACATTTCAAGCCCACATAAGGCAACCAGCGAACAGCCCAGGCACTGGACTAACCCAACCGAGTTTGATCCGAATCGCTATCTCACGGCTCCAACGAGTGACCAAATTAATGAAGCGCGATCGCGAGAAATCGGGTTTGCTCAATGTCCCTTCCACAAAACTTCCTTTGCTGTGAAGGATGGCAGACAAGCTGCGCTAACGAACAGTGCGTTTGGAACGGTCTATGGGGTTACAGAGACCCAAGCCTACCCGGTCTGTGACTATGCAGGGTATGCGCCCTTTGGGTTCGGCTATCGTCGCTGTCCGGGTGAGTTCCTCACGGTTGAATTGTTCAAGGATTTCTTCAGAAAAGTGTGGCGTGACAAGATCGAGTTTAAGAAGCTCGATATCCCTAAGCCAGAGAAGCTGCCAGTCGGACCTATCACGGTGATCGACGATAATATCGGGTTCACTAAATCAGGTACACGATTGCGATAAACATCCGTCTCAACTGAGATTTGAAGCAGCCCAACTAGGTATTCAGTGTCACATTTGCTGGATAACATCCTCGATTTCCACGGTTATATTGCACATTTACGGGATAACCCCCAGGTTTTCGGGAATTAAACAGAAATTTTGCAAGGTAAGTCCGGACTTTTAGGGTGTTATCCGGCAGATTTGCAGGTTAAGTCTGGAAATGAGGGGTGTTATCCATCATTTTTGCTGGATAACACCCTGAATTCCGGGGTTATCCAGCAAAAATGATGACGCAACCCCAACTATCCCGTTCGCTAGATTCGGTGTAACAGCGCGATCGCTCGGTCATCTGATGGAGCAACCGCGATCGCCCTCAACTCCGCTACATGCACAACTCAAATCAAGTTGGTTTGCTCTGGCTTTCTAAAGTCAGAATCGCAGGTTCCGGCTCATTTTCTAGTTCCTCTAGTTCTGGGGACTCGATCAGCATTGGCTTTTGAGTCAGGGTGGCAGAGGGGCAGAGGTCGGCTAAAGTGCAGCGATCGCAGGCTGGTTTGCGGGCCGTACATACGGCTCGACCGTGGAAGATCAGCCGAATCGACCAGTTTTCCCAATCGGGTTGGGGTAGCAGCTTCATCAGATCCCGTTCTACCCGAATCGGATCGGTGTGCTCGGTTAAGCCCAATCGGTAACTGAGGCGCTTGACGTGGGTGTCTACAGTGACGCCCATGTTGATGCCAAAGGCATTTGCCAGTACGACATTGGCGGTTTTGCGGGCCACGCCTGCTAGCTTGAGCAGGTCTTCCATCAACTGGGGCAGCTCGCCGCCGTACTGCTGCATAATCATACGGCAAGCTCCCTGAATGTTCTTGGACTTGTTGCGGTAGAAGCCCGTGGATTTAACCAGCGTTTCAATTTCGGAGAGGTCAGCGCTGGCGATCGCGGCTGCATCTGGAAAGCGCCGAAACAGTTCGGGAGTCACCTTATTAACTCGCTCATCTGTACACTGGGCGGACAAAATGGTTGCCACCAGCAGTTGTACGGGGGTTTCGTAGTTGAGGGAACAGGTTGCATCGGGATAAAGCTGCTTGAGGCGCAGCAAAATCTCGATCGCGCGTTGCTGTTTGGCCGATAGCTTTCGAGTAATGCTCACTGAATTGATTAGAGAGAACGTTGATCCTAATTTTTGAAGATCGATTGGTTAAGGAATGGGAATTCATACCATGCAAAAGTTCATTGGCGTAGGGGCGGGTTTAGCAGATAATTGAGCGTTTAAACCATAAGGTGATCGACAAAACCCGCCCCCCTACTGCGGAATTAAATTGGCTGTGTCACGAATGATCAGAAAAATGCCCAAACCGAGCAGCAGCATGAAACCAGTCTGCATGACGCCATCCTGAATCTTGGTGGGCAGCGGCTTACCCCGCAATCCTTCAATTAGCAAAAACGCCAGATGCCCACCATCCAGAGCGGGTAGCGGCAGAATGTTAATCACGGCCAGGTTAATACTAATTAGCGCCGCAAAGTAGAACAGATTTGCCGCATCCGATTGGGTGATTCTTGCACCAGCCGCCACGATCGCCACTGGTCCACCCACCTGATCCGCGACGGAGGTAAACCGGCTGATCAGTTGAGCGAATCCATCAATGGTCTGATTCACAATGGTTTGGAACTCATCGGCAGCAGCACTGAATACCGCAAATCCCGCAGCCCGTTGCCGTTCTAACTTCCCATTAGGTGCCAGGGCTGTCCCGATGCGCCCTTCACCGTCTGGTGTGGCTTCAGGGGTAACCACTAAGGAAAGAACCTGTTCATCCCGCTGGATCTTAAGCTGAATCGGCGTTCCCGGATTCTCCTGAATAATTTTTCGCAGCGTCGCCTGCTCTTCAATCGACCGATCAAACACTTGACCATTCGCCGCCAGAATGGCATCGCCCGGTTTCAGCCCATAGCGAATCGCAGGAGTTGGCTTAAGGCGAATCGTCAACCCATCATTGCCCACACCAGCAGGCAGAGAGAGCCGAACCAATTCCGACTTCCCATCTGATTTTTTGCGCTCAACGGGGAGTTGAATCGGTTCATTTGTCGTCTTTTTGAAAATCAGGTCAGCCGACGACGTTTGTGGATTGAACACATAATCGAGGGTTTGGTCAAAGGAAATTGTGTCTCCGGGTTTAAAGCCTAAGTCAGCGGCTTTCGGTCCAACCTGGCTCACCTCGGCCACAATTCGGGGAATCGTGACGCCTGGATTTTCTGCCTTGAGCACGCCAACCGTACCAACCTGCAACACCAGCACCAGGTAGGCGAAGATCAAGTTGGCAATCACACCCGCACTGATCACGATCGCCCGATCCAGGATGGGTCGATTCCTGAGCAGGTTTGGATCATTGGGATCAATATTGTTTTCCTCTGGGTCATCATCGGGAAAACCAACAAACCCACCCAGGGGAAAGGCGCGGATGGCATATTCGGTTTCGGGTCCCTGATACTTCCAGAGAATTGGCCCAAACCCAATTGAAAATCGGTTGGCATAAATTCCCTGTAAGCGGGCTGCCATGAAGTGACCGAGTTCGTGGACGATAATGAGGGCTGCCAAAACCGCGATCGCTGGCAACGCCGAAATAAACCCCGAAATTGACATATAAATCCAAAAAGCGTTTGCTGAGACGTTCTTTCTATTCTAATCAGTCTGTCTCCATTCCTGGCTGCTAGATTGGAGTATCAGGTGTCAGGTAATCAGGTATCAGGTGTCAGGTGAGATGGCTTACGAACCGCTGCATCATAAGTATCGCCCCCAAACCTTCGCTGAATTGGTTGGGCAGGAGGCGATCGCGGTGACTCTCACCAATGCGCTGCGCCAACAGAAGATTGCGCCTGCCTATTTGTTCACAGGGGCACGGGGCACGGGGAAAACCTCCAGTGCGCGGATTCTTGCCAAGTCGCTCAACTGTTTGAGTAGTCCGGTGCCGACGGAGCAGCCCTGTGGGGGCTGTGAGGTGTGTCGCGCGATCGCCAGAGGCTCCTCTCTGGATGTGATCGAAATCGACGCCGCCAGCAACACCGGCGTAGACAACATTCGCGAACTGATCGAGCGGGCCCAGTTTGCCCCCGTGCAGTGCCGCTATAAAGTCTATGTTGTTGACGAATGCCATATGCTCAGCACAGCGGCGTTCAATGCGCTGCTGAAGACGTTGGAGGAGCCACCCAATCAAGTCGTCTTTGTCTTAGCAACCACGGATCCGCAGCGGGTTTTGCCGACGATCATTTCTCGCTGTCAGCGGTTTGATTTTCGCCGCATTCCGCTAGAGGCGATGGTGCAGCATTTGGGGCGAATTGCCAATCTGGAAACTATTCCAATTACTGAAGAGGCGATTACGCTGGTGGCTCAGATTGCGCAGGGAGGATTGCGGGATGCGGAGTCGCTGCTGGATCAACTCAGCCTCTCCCCAAGCAAGGTGACGGTCGATCAGGTTTGGGATTTGGTGGGTTCGGTTCCCGAACGCGATTTGCTGCAGCTCGTGCAGGCAATTTCTAGTGACAATCCCGAAGCGGTGCTCGACAGCACCCGTCGCCTGATGGATCGGGGACGAGAGCCGTTGATTGTGCTGCAAAACCTGGCCAGCTTTTACCGGGATTTGCTGATTGCCAAGACCGCCCCAACTCGGAATGACCTGGTTGCAATCACTCCTCCGACCTGGCAGCAGCTCTGTGAACTGGCTCAAGGATTGGATATGGCGGCCATCCTGGCGGGTCAACAGCATCTGCGCGGTGCTGAGGTGCAACTGAAGAACACAACGCAACCCCGTCTCTGGTTAGAAGTGACCTTGATGGGGCTGCTGCCCTCTGCGATCGCCCCTCGGCGATCGCCAATCAACACCCGCCATCCAGTTCTAGCCATCTGCAAAGGACACCCACTACCGCCCCTCCGAGTCCTGCCCAACCGACCCGAAAAGTCGCCGAGTCGTCTCTACCGCCACTACCTGGTTCCAGTGCTGCAGTCCCCTCAGACCTGGCGACTCCAGTGACTAGTCCCCACGACAAGACGGCTGTCGGGGAACCTGCGCTGCGATCGCCACAGGAGATGGAGGCATCAACGGAACCTGTACACGAGCCGCAGTCGCCAGCCGCAGATAGTGTGACTGAGCTAGACCAGATTTGGCGGCAGGTTGTGAGTCATCTGCATCCGCTGAGTAAGGCACTACTGAACGATTACGGGCGTCTGCTCATGTTTGACGGTCAGACCGCCCGGATCGGCATCAGCACCGAAAAACTGCTCAAAATTGCTCAAAATCAATCCAAGAATATTGAGAAAGCGTTTCTGGGCGTTTTTCAACAGACTGTAAAGATTAGCCTGGAGGTTTCCTCAATCGCCCCATCCAGACCGAATTCCATTGACGCGGCTGTGGGTAAAGCGGTTGGCGATCGCGATCATAGAACCAATCCGCAAACCTCAGTCGCCGACCACTCAGCCGTGTCAAGGGCGATCGCACCTGCCTTGGAGCACCCCCCAACTATTCCACCAACCTCTACCCAGAACCAAATTCCCTCCGATCAAGCGTTGTCTCAACCGAGCCAGTCCAGTTCACCGTCATCGAGCCAACCTCAACGAAATCGCCGCCCTTCCTCCTCCCCAGCCGAATTCCCATCTATTGGGAAGAATTCAACGCCACAATCTCACGTTGAAGAAGAACCCGCCTTGAAATCCTGGGAGGAGGATGAAGTGACCAGGGCAGCCAAACAGCTTGCTGAATTTTTTGCCGGTAAAGTCGTCAGCGCAAATGACGATTTGAGTGTTGTCAATGATATTGAAACGACAAATACAGAGCCAGAACTTGATTTAGAATCCGCGATCGTCCATCATGGAGTCACTCAACGGTTGAAGACGAAAAGGTAGATGACGATGATGATGATGTTCCCTTTTGATGAAGGTAAAAAACTCGATTGGTAGTGGCTGTATGGAGAAAGCGGTTAGCTATTAGACGGGAAGCCCCGCGCTCTACCTGAACGGCGAGCGTCGGGATGAAAGGCGCGTGAGTTGAGGTGCGTTGCCTGACCGATTCCGCAGGACAGGGAAGGCAACAGCGCCGAAACAAACACACTATTTGATACAATTGAACCAGTCTTGCACGGCTTAAAGTGCTGACAAGACCGTAGTACCTCGACAACTGAAGATAGAGGGTTGCATTGGGAAGTGGTGTCTTAATCATGCTGTATGCGGACGCCTGCCTTCAATGCGTAAAATCTTCAAGGAACGTAGGTTGTATAAATCGTTGATTTGTACAAGTGGGGCTGGACGTGTTCCCCACTATAAAACGCCGTAGAGGGAAAGAATCGAGTACCTCGAAGGAAGTTCTGACCGCTCTACGGGGCATCAGAAGCCCGCGCTCTATCGCCTAGCGATGAGCGTCGGTACGTCACCCCTCTGTTCAATCCTCGATCTGGATTGGCGAGAGATCTCAGACAATCCACCGGCGGATTTTCCAGAACCCGGAGAGTCCGCAGTTGGACTTGTCAGAAAACTGGCAGTTTCGCCAACTGGTGGTCACACCCCTGTTTCTGCATCTTGCCTGCTGGGTGTTTCATGGTCAGGAGAAATTTCCGATCAAGCGGTCTGAGTTTTATAAACAAGGACTGGATTTACTGCTGGGTAAATGGGATGAAGCCAGAGGAGTGGAACGCGACGATGTGTACCGAGGATTTTTATTGCCGCAAAAACTGAGGTTGCTGAGTCAGCTTGCGGCAGTCACGTTTGAGCAGGGGCAGTACTTTTTCGAGCAACGCACGATTGAGCAGTACATCGAGGACTATCTGCGCAATCTGCCCAATGCAACTCTGGAACCTGAGGAACTGCAACTCGAAAGCGAAGCCATGCTAAGAGCGATCGAGGCACAACATGGACTCCTGACAGAACGGGCACGAGGCATTTTTTCCTTTTCCTACCTGGCGTTTCAAGAATACTTCACGGCTCGAAAAATTGTTGCCAGCCATAATCTCCGGGCATTGGAGCAAGCGCTGGGCGGGCTGGTAAGTCACATCACCGATCCGCACTGGCGGGAAATATTCTTGTTGACGGCGGCTATGCTGCGCAGTGCAGACTCGCTGGTGCAGTTGATGAAACAACAGATTGATGCGTTAGTCGCTCAAGATCCTTACCTGCAAGAATTTTTGATGTGGGCCAGCCAAAAATCCCAAACGATCCCAACCCAGCCTACCGTAGCGACCGCACGAGCGTTTTACCTTGCCCTTGCCCAAACTCCACATGCGGCGGCTCACTTTGCCTTAGGAGATTTCCAGGAAAGAAACTACCAAAAAATCCTGGTAAAGACGAACGGCCGTTCGTTCCTCCAGGAGTAAAATCTTTCTCAGAAATCGCCTTAGTCAGCACGCTTGACCAGGGGATGTTTTTAGATGCGGCGTTGGATAACTTGCTACTAGAGTTTGCCACCGACCATAATCAGGATTTTGCCCACACCTATGCGTGTAGCGAGGCGCTCAACAACATTCTGGTCATGGTTCTGGATGCTGGATTTTATAAGTCCCTCCAGCAATTGAGAGACCAACTGCCCTCTCCGAGTCAAAATCGGAAACGTTTTCAGGACTGGTGGCAGATACACTATGCTGCCTGGGTAGAACAGCTAAGGAGATTTCCAGGAAAGAAACTACCAAAAAATCCTGGTAAAGACGAACGGCCGTTCGTTCCTCCAGGGGTAAAATCCTTCTCAGAAATCGCCTAAGAGCTGCGATCGCCAAGTATCGAAATATTCACCACTCCTGGCAGTTTAGTCCTGAGCAACAGCAAGTGCTACAACGCTACTACGATGCTAATCAACTCCTGATCGACTGTCTGAATAGTAACTGTGAGGTAACAGCGGCAATCCGGCAAGAGATTGAAGCCACGTTGCTCCTTCCGCAAACAGAACTGGAAGATCGCGAATGGCAAGGAGATTAAGGTGATAGACCACTCATTTAGGGGAGTCATTCATCGATTGCATAGTGCCCGGATTACGGAGGTCAGGGATTGGTCACGGTTGGTGCCGACTCGCAATGTGGATGAGGTGATCAGTGTGATGCAGCGTCCCAAAGTAGAGGAGTAGGGAAAGGTTTCATGGGTGATCTCAGGATTTCCTGTTTGTTGCGATCGCGGCGATGCTTCCTCTAACGCAGCAGAGCAACGAAGCCAGCTTGTTCAAAGTGGCGATCGTGGGTCAGAGCTTCCAAGATCTTTCGTTGCTGCATGATGCAGAATGAGGCACAGTCAGTATGGCTCCAGGCTTGGTCGAGTCGTTCTTCGTATAACCTCAGTGCCTGGTTGAACCGTTCACTGGTTTGGGGAATTACTTCGATCGTAGAATCAGTTCTGATATCCCACATCAGATCGACGGTTGTTTTCTCAAGCCTGATCCTTTTCTAGAAAAGAATTCAATACTTCTGTTAATACCATCTCACTGGTAACGATCCTGAGTGGCGCTAGAGAAGCAGAAACGGATTTTGCTCGATCGTGCAGGTCATCATCTGGATTGATTAAGGCGATCCAGTAACCCGCATCTGCGAATGCAGTTCTCATTCATCCTCTTTGGGTGAGCCGTACAGGTAGTGATCCACGTTTTTTGATAAATCTTTGGGCACTTTCGCCCACTCTTCGGGGGGCACCTGGGCTGAAATATCTGCAACTCTTTCCCAGATTGGGCGGGTGTCAGGAGCCTGGTCAGTTTCTGGCACAGTTTGGTAGCTGGCTAAGTCTGGTTGAATCTGTTCAGATGTCTGGTTGGATGCTTCGGTCAGCAGCACAATTATCCTTACCCTAGTGGGATGATTAACCTGTAGCGGTTGATCGAGGGATAGCTGTCCTTGGGCGTTAATTGTTCCTGTGGCTTCAATCGCTTGCATAATTCTAGGCAGAGAGATTCTGCCCAAATTCTAACAGGGAGCGATCGCAGGTTGAAAGGTGAGAATGAGGAGCGATCGCGAAGCTCTCTAAAGGAATCGCTGTGCCATCCTTATTGAATATCCAGCATCAGAGCACGAAAGCCTGCTTGAACAAAGTGGCGATCGCCCGTGACGGCATCAGTTAAGTTTTGCTGCTGCATCACAACGAACGAGATGCAATCGGTTAAGCCCCAGGTTTTATCAGAACGGGATTGGTAAAGGTCGAGTGCCTGCATCAGTAGTTCGGTATCGATACTGACGATTTTGATGTTGTCGGTACGATAGCACTGTTGGATGAATTGCACCGCACCATTCCGGTTGAAGGCACTTAAGGCGTTGCCAACTTCAGCAAAGATGGCTTCTGTGATCCAAACTTCGGAGGCTGCGCGAATGCGGGGAAAGAGTTGTTTTGCCTGATTGTGGTAATCGTCACGGGGATTGAGCAAGGCTTGAATGAATGCGGTGTCGAGAAACAAACGCTCATTGCTCATGACTCAGGTTCCTGATGTTTGGGTGTGCCGTAGAGGTAATGATCGTGTTCGGCTGACCAATCGGCAGGGGCCTCAACAGTTCCGGTGAGGGATTCGAGTACATCCCAGGCATTACCAGAAGCTTTTAAGTGCTGCTGCCTTAGAGTAGTAACAAACTTTAAAACCTGTTGTTGCAAGTCATCCGGTAAATTATTCATCTCTTCAATGACTTTTGTAATGATTGGACTGCTCATAGAAACTAAACCTTCAATGAAATACAATACGGAACTACTTATTTCTTACTTGCTGCCAAAGAGAATTTCTAACTTTACCTCTTCCTCGGTCGTTAAATCCTTACCATTCTTCAATAAAATAAACTTGCTACCTCGGTCAAATACACCCGCTTGTCTGCGGACTTTATTTAACTCTTCATTTACTGCTTTCATGACGTGAAAACGGTCAATTACAACCACTGCATTAGGAAACACCTTCTCGACCACTTTGGGGAATCCTCCCCACATATCAACGCTCACCTCTTCAATTTTCTCTCTCACCTCTAATAGCTGCTGTAAAAGCGTTTCAATGATTTCCTCCTGTTGATGACTGTCAATCACTTCGATTAACTTCCCAGCTTCAATGTCGCCGATAACTGTGGCAAAGTTTTGATGTCCTTTACGCTTGCTGATTTCATCAATGCCAACGCGCTTGACTCCTGACCATCCGGTGTTTTTTTTCGTGCATACTGGTGCTTAAAAATGCCTTCTATTCGGTCAAAGCTCAAGTCCTCGACTCGACTCACTTGTTCAATACTCGAAGATTGTACTTGCTGGTAAATATACTCCTCATAGCGTCGAGTGTACTGCCGTCCTTCATCCAGAAAGGTCAAGGATTCAGTAAAGTATCGCTGACAATCACAACAATAAAACTGACGACGAGGAATCTTCAAATAGGTGGTTTGACCGAAAATCGATAAATCTCGAATCAAAATAGGACGGTTCTGATGCAACTCTGAACTTAATTTCTTGCAGTGTGGACAGCTAGCTTCCTCATTGAGTAAGTGTAATTTTAAGGACACATCATTGTCTTGTCGAGTGCAACTTTCAATGGTCGTGTGAGGCAAGTTAAGCAATAGGTCAAGAGGCTCTTCCGGATCCGTGGTTAAAACTGTATAAGAAGCTACGAAATGCTATTTGCAAAGCGGCTGAAACCTAGTAATAGCATGGCATAAGGCTATCTTATCAGCGCAAAGCCGGAAGAGCCGGTCAAGATGAATGTCCATTGGCACAATATCCTACTAAAAGTATTCTATTATACGGTTTTCACCCCAGATCCGGAAGAGCCAAAAAGTCATTCAAAAACCGCTTAAAGATTTGTGGAATGAAGTACAGGAAAAAGCGGGTATATCTCATAATGATTTTTATTCCTATTACAAAGGATTA
>JAAUSG010000176.1 GCA_012034055.1 Leptolyngbyaceae cyanobacterium RU_5_1
TGACCGAGCAACTCTTGCAGCGCATTATAAAGGCGAGGGGCTTCTTCCATAACAACTTCTGGTGATGTGGTAATCCTCAGAGTACTTGGATTTGCCCCTCACCCAATATTTGTGTCAGTCAGCCAGGTCCACTGGCTTTAGTCGTGGGATACAGAACGGTTCCCGCGCCTGCGGTAGCAGGCAGAGTGGTACAATAGATCTGTACGCGCAGGGTAAAACCTCGGTGCAAAATCTGAACCTTGAAAACAAAGTAGGTGGTTCCACGTCCTAAATCGTGGACTGGGTAAAACTTTGTGCGTAATAGGTTGAACATACTTTTCAGTTGATTTGTACTTGTTCAAAACTGGGCAGGGCGTTGTCCAGAGTGCGAGAAGGTGTCAGACGGAGTTCGCTTCGCATCCTTCGCTTGTAGCGCTGAATCCCACTGCCTTTAGGCGTGGGAGTGCGTCAAGGCTTCAATTTGCGAGAAGCGGTACTATCAGTCGGCTTGGTTGCCTAGCCCCTTTGGGCAACAGTTACTCAACCGTGTGAAACGGGTGAAACCACTGCTGTGTCAACAAGATGTTCCCTTCGATCTGGGTAACCCCAGCGCGTTCTCAGACAGCGGGATTTTCAGAATTGGATCATTTCACCCTATCTGCAACAGCTTAATCGAGAATTGAATCTGCTCCTCAGTCCGTCGGGGAGATCCGCCTCTGTGATATTGCGAGTCATTTGCACAGGGGGAACGGGGTTGATACCCGCGATCGCTCAGTGGCTTCAGCAAAAATTCCCCAACGCCGATATTATCCAGGACACCCCACCAGACACCAATCTTGCAGGCTCGAATCGGATTGCCAGTGGATTAGCACTGTTACCCTATTTCCCTACGATTCTCGATACCACGCGCCATCAATACAGCGACTACTTTCTGCTCCGAGAGCTGCTGAACCGATTGCCCAGTCAACCCAATCGAGCACTCTCGATCGCACACGTTCTGCACATCCTAGAAAACCAGGGCATCAATACGAATGCTTGCCAAACCTCGATTCGCAACCTGCTAGATGGGCAATTGCCAACCGGACTGGTGCCCACCAAAGCCAGTGCCGTTGTGTTAACGCCCACCGCTCGGCAAAACCCCGACTACCGAGCCTTACTCGCCACGCCCCTCTTTGCTCGTCAGGACAACCAGACCTATCAGGTGAATGCCCAACAGCGCGATCGCTTCTGGAATTACCTGCAAGCCATCCTGGCAAACACCCACCAAACCCTAAACGAACCCCTAACGGTCAGCCTCGTCACTCCAACTGTTGTTTAGCACCACTCATCGAGCAGTCGACAAAGCACCAGGACGCAACGCATCGACCTTGGTGTCTAACCTGATTCGTTGATTGAACCCGCCATCTTCATAAGAAAATATTGCAATAGTGTAATGTAGGTTGAACTAATGGCAATTCAACTGTCACAAAGCGACTATTGGGAACTGATCATAGAAAATGACTCAAACTGGCAACTGTATGACCCCGCTGATGATTTGGACTGGATTGGTACCTATCCAGCCAAACTGGGACAAGGACACATTCGGGGAATTCAGCTTCAAGCGGGACTGACTCTCGACATCGCCAACTACCAACTCCGTGATGACCTGAGTTTGCAGTCGATCGACCGCGAACATCCGATCGAATTCACCTTCCACCTATTAGGAGGGGCACGACAAGAACAGTTTCGAGAAATCCATGCCGGAATGTACGGCTTTTTTGGCAGCGGCATGGCACCCGGAAGTCGTGGGATGAATCTAGCAAATCAGCCGACTCAGTGGGTGAGTGTCCATATGGAACCAGTTTTGCTGCACTCGTTTGTGGGTATTCGCTCCGAGGAGATTCCCCCGGAGTTTGAGCATTTGATCCGGCGATCGGATCAGGAGTCTTACAGTCGCTACGGCACTACACCGCTAGCCATGCAAGCGGTGGTGCAGCAAATTTTTGCAGTGTCCTTACTGGGGGATAACCAAGCGCGTTTTTCTAGAAAGCAAAGTGCTGGAGTTGTTGGCACTGTTCCTCGACGAGGAGCGAATCATCCGAGAAGGCAGCGATCGCGACCCTTCGCTCAAACCCGACGATATTGATCGCATCTACTATGCCAGGAAAATTCTGCTGCAAAACTTGGGACATCCACCGTCTTTGATGGAACTGGCGCGAGCCGTTGGCATGAATGACCGAAAACTCAAGGAAGGCTTTCGTCAGGTGTTTGGGACAACGGTGTTTGGGTGTTTGCATGACTACCGCATGGAGCAGGCGCGATCGCTACTAAGGGAGCGCCAACTGAACGTCAAACAGGTGGCACGAGTGGTTGGCTATGCCAGCCCGACCTCATTTCATGCCGCATTTTGCAAAAGATTTGGCATGACTCCCGGAGCCTACTTGAAGGTGTCCTGAGAAAAAAGTCCGTATGGAAGAAGAAAAAGTCCGCCTAGAAGAAGCGAGGCTTTCCAATAGAGGCTGCAATACCTGTAAGCTTTTTGAGAAAGATTTTGATTAACCAAAATTTTCTCAAATTGTTGATCGTAGGTGTGAGTCATGGTGAAGCAGCAGTTGCAGTGTTTCGTGTTAGCAGCAGGCGTCGTTTCAGTTCTCGGTGTGCCAGCAGCGGGAGCAGAAGTGGCAACGGATTTTGTAGCGAATGGTTCAAACTCATCCGTTTCCTCCGTTCTCCCATCCGTGGCTAACATTTCCCGCGTTCGTGATTCTCAACGCCCTGCAACTACCGTTAAAGAATGGCTGGCTCAGGTAGAAGCTAGCACAGTTCAGGTGACTGATGTGAGAGTCGATCGCACCGACACTGGACTGGAAATCACCCTGGGAACCACAAGTGGCAAACTATTGCAAGTAGATGCAACGAAATTCCGCTCTGAGGGCAACAGCTTGATTGCTGAGATTCCCAACGCGGTGCTGGCGCTGTCTGATGGACAAGAATTCAGTGCCAACAACCCCACTACCGACATTGCAGCGGTACGTATCACACAACTGGATGCCAGCACGATTCGCGTCAGCGTCACGGGGAACAATGCCCTGCCTAAGTCGGATGTAACGCTGAAAACGGGCGAGTTTGCCTATAGCCTCAACCCAGAGGTGGACGAACCGGATGAGGAAATTGTGGTCACGGGTGAACGGGATGGCTATCGAGTGCCCAACGCGACAACCGCGACCAAAACCGATACGCCGATTCGTAACATTCCCCAATCCATTCAGGTCATCCCAAGACAAATTCTTCGAGATCAGGCAGGAACCCAAATTAGTGATGCTCTTCGTAATGTGAGTAGCCTCACAAACATTAACATTCCAGGATCATTTGGGGACTCGGGCACATCTCGCGGCTTCTTTAGCGGGCGCAATTATTTTATAAACGGTATCAACAGCCCTTTTGCTGGACAAAACATCGACTTGGAAACGTTCAACCTGGAGCAAATTGAAGTACTCAAGGGTCCAGGATCGGTGCTTTATGGTCGAGGTGAACCGGGTGCTGTGATTAATGTTGTCACCAAGCAGCCATTACCAGATCCCACTTACAGTATTGGCTTAGAAGTTGGTAATTTTAATTACTACCGCCCTACGCTAGATTTATCGGGACCGCTGAATGCCGATAAAACTGCCCGCTACCGCCTCAATTTGCTGTACCAAAACACAGATTCCTTTGTGGATTTTCTGAACTTTGAAACCTTTGCTGTTGCTCCGGTTCTCAGCTTTGAACTCGGTAAGAAGACAAAACTGACCCTAGAAGGGCAGTATTTTCACTACAGTGAATCGTCCTATTTCACAGGATTACCTGCATCTGGCACCCTGTTTACGAATCCACTGGGCAGGGTTCCCTTCAGTCGAAATCTGGGTGATCCACAGTCAAATGCTGAACCCCAAGGTCCCTCCAGTTTTGGCAGCATTGGCTATCGGCTAGAACATAAATTTAGTGACAACTGGTCAATTCGTAATGCCTTTAATTTTGAGAATTACAACTCTACCTATACCTACCTTCTGACCGATGGGTTAGATGAAACAGACAATCGTACCGTCTATCGCTCAGCTTCTCGAACTGATCCTGGCGATGGTTTAAGTCAGAGTTTTGTTTTGCAAACAGATGTAATTGGTAAAGTTCTATCGGGCAATATTAAGCAAGAAATTCTCTTTGGGGTTGAATTACGTCGTCGGACGATTAAGGGTGTTTTTCAATCTGCCCCTGCTGCCGCCACAGATTTATTTAATCCTGTCTACGGCATTGATATTCCCGATACAGATTTCGCTGTCGATAACGATTCTTTCAGTAAACAAAACAATCTAGGAATCTATGTTCAAGATTTAGTTTCAATTGGCGAAAACTTACATATCTTGTTGGGAGGACGATTTGACCTGGTAAAGCAGATTGACGAAAATAAATTGACTGAGGAAACCCTTGAGCAACAGGATACGGCGTTTAGCCCCCGGATTGGGATTGTCTATCAACCAATACGTGAGGTTTCTCTCTATGCGAACTACAGTCGATCATTTGAACCCTCCGAAAATGCTAGTAACGTTAATCTAGACGGAAGCCCCTTTAAACCGACTAAAGGTGAACAGTTTGAGGTTGGTATGAAAACCGAGTGGCTGGATGGCAAATTATCAGCAACCCTGGCGGCTTATCAGATTGAGAAGCAGAATATCATTACCAGAGATCCTGATAATCCTGGCTTTAGGATTCAGATTGGTGAACAGCGGAGTCGAGGCATTGAACTTGATGTAGTGGGACAAGTCTTGCCAGGTCTTAATTTGATTGCTTCTTATTCCTATATTGATGCTGAGATTACCAAAGACAACGGTGGCTTTGCAGGCAACCGACCCAGTTTGGTGCCGACTCACCGGGGTAGTTTGTGGGCAACCTATGAAATCCAACGCGGTTCACTCAAGGGGTTTGGTTTTGGGGGTGGAGTCTTTATCACAGGCGATCGCAAAGGGGATCTCGATAACAGTTTTGATTTACCTGGCTACACGCGTGTCGATGCTGCGCTGTTTTATCGTCGAGACAATTGGCGAGTAGGGTTGAACTTTAAAAATCTGTTCAATCGAGATTACTTTGAAAGTGCTTTTAGTCGCGAAAGTTTGTTTCCTGGTGCGCCCTTTACAGTTGTAGGTACTGTGTCGGTGAGCTTTTGAGACGGTGACGTAGGGGATACATCTTCACTGCGATCGCAACGTCGATGGCACCCCATTCAACTCCACCACGGGTGAACTGTTTGAAGTGGGGGTAAAACTGATTTTTAGATGGCAGACTGGCAGCAACGTTAGCGAATCCTCTTCCACACCCCGCTTACTCTACAGTGGGGTTTTTGCTTAGGATTTAAAAATCTAATGAGAAATACTTGCATTAGAGTTGACATCTATTTTCAATAAGCCTATAGTGATTTAAGTGTTCTCCTCTCTGAAGGATCGGCAGGCGGGATTGGTCGGCAATTGCAGACTAGTCCCCTTTTTCTTAGGCGTTCCACTTCCAGATACACTGAGGGGGTGAGCATCGGCTGATATGTGTATGAAAATTTCCAGTTCTTCCCAAACACCTATTCATCAAACGGCGTCTTCTCCTCAGTCGCCTCCCTTCAACTCAGGGACTGATCTAACTAACTTAGACGCAATTGTGATTGGTTCTGGGATTGGAGGTTTGGTGACGGCAACCCAACTGGCGGCCAAAGGAGCCAGGGTTTTGGTGCTAGAGCGCTACCTGATCCCAGGAGGCAGCGCTGGATATTTCGAGCGCAACGGCTATCGCTTCGATGTGGGAGCCTCGATGATGTTTGGGTTTGGTGGGAATGATCGGAGTGCAGAGCGCTTTCGCGGCACCACAAATTTGCTTACCCGTGCTCTACAGGCAGTGGATATGGAGATTGAAACCATTCCTGACCCGGTTCAGATCCATTACCACCTGCCAAACGGGTTAGAACTGAAAGTGCATCGTGATTATGAGAAGTTTTTGCAAGAACTATCTGAGCTTTTTCCCCACGAGCGAGACGGCATTCGTCGGTTTTATGACGAATGTTGGCAGGTCTTCAACTGCCTGAATGCGATCGAGCTGTTGTCGCTGGAAGAACCCCGGTATTTGATGCGCGTCTTTTTTCAGCACCCGTTTGCCTGTTTGGGACTGGTCAAATATTTGCCTCAAAATGCCGGAGACTACGCTCGTCGCTATATCCGTGATCCCAATCTGCTCAAGTTGATTGACATGGAGTGCTACTGCTGGTCGGTGGTTCCAGCAGACCTCACCCCGATGATTAATGCAGGCATGGTGTTTAGCGATCGCCATTATGGGGGCATCAACTATCCCAAAGGCGGCGTCGGTCAAATCGCTCAAGCCTTAGTCAACGGTCTTGAAAAGCATAACGGAGCTATCCGCTACAAAGCCAGAGTGACTCGGATTGTGCAGGAAAACGGGCGTGCGGTTGGCGTACAACTGGCGTCTGGGGAAATCTATCGAGCCAGGCGGATTATTTCCAATGCCACCCGCTGGGATACCTTTGAAAAGCTGATTCCACCCGAACAGATGCCAACCTCCGAGCGTAAATGGCAGCGACGCTACCGCAAGTCTCCCAGTTTCCTCAGTCTGCATCTGGGTGTGAAGGCAGAAGCCCTACCAATCGGTACTGAATGTCATCACATTCTGCTGGAGGAGTGGAACCGGATGGAAGCGGAGGAAGGCACCGTTTTCATATCTATCCCAACCTTGCTAGATCCAACCCTGGCTCCCGCTGGTTATCACATTGTCCATGCCTTTACTCCCAGTTGGATTGAAACCTGGCAGGGCCTTTCAGCAACCGATTATCAGCGTCGAAAGGAAGCAGCAGCGGAACGGGTTGTGACTCGACTGGAAAAAATCTTCCCGAACCTCTCTACCCATCTGGACTATCAAGAAGTCGGCACACCCCGTACTCACCGCCGGTTCTTAGGGCGAGACGACGGCACCTATGGCCCCATTCCAGTGCAGAAATTGCCAGGGCTGTTAGGAATGCCCTTTAATCGGACTGCCATTCCTGGACTCTACTGCGTGGGTGACAGCACGTTTCCAGGACAGGGACTGAATGCGGTTGCCTTCTCTGGCTTTGCCTGCGCCCACCGAGTTGCTGTTGATCTTGGGTTATAGAAGCAATCAGTCTACAACTTTTAATCGCCCGGCTCGAAGCAGATCAAACATCCGATTAATCAGTGCCTCTTCAGCCGAACCCAACGTCGCTTTAGATAGTAGTGCCGTCATAAACTGCCGCTGATCCGCGCGACTAATTCTGCCTGAGGAGGTGATTTTGTGAACCATTTGTTCAACGTTGGAATGGAGTGGATTAACGGATTGGTTCATGGGGATTAATCGCGATCGCTAATTACTTCACCTAAGCTTTATATGCACTTTTCAATTATTTTAAGAGCGCGATCGCACCCCACCTGTGACCAGGATCACGATCAAAAAAATGAATTTTAAGCTAGCTTCTCCAATTAAAAGAACTCTATCTATCTAATGTTTTTGGAACAGCAAAAACAAGAATTGCATCGATGCATTTACTAATATTGAACGTTGCGTAATTTCACAGAAACCTCGTGGAGATCCCGTAAAGTGAGGTCTTGAATTCAGTGAAGAACTTAAGCCCTGAACTTGAAATGCCGACTAGAAAGGTGATTTAGCGCAGAGATTCTGATTGAGCTGATTAGAGAATGCTCTCAAGTCCTAATCAAAACCTTAACCAAAACTTGTTAATTCCATTCCCTGGCTTCACGGAAATAATGATTCCGATTTGTATCTTGTAGAAAGGAACAATCAAGCCAACTCTACATCAAAGAATCAGGCAGATAGTTGCAATCAACCAACAGCAGGAGCTGTAGTATGTCTAATCTAGAGCTAGTCGCTGACAATCATTCTAAGTCTCAACATATTCTGAGCATCACCAAGTCTCAACCGGATGTTCTACAGCCAATTCGTCAATGGCTCGATAATCTACAGATTTGCAATCCTAAAGTCGCACGATTCCTCTACAAAGCGATTCCCGGTCAATGTCCGTTTGAGCGCGATATTACTCTCTTCGGGTACAAACTGGCGCATATTCCGCCCCTTTGCAAACTGAACCCCCTCTATGACCAGTTGGCGGGCTTACGGTTTCGATCGCTGTGCTATTTGGTCGATCAGTGCGGTGAAACTATTTAATTCCAGAAGTCGGATTTCTTTAAAGAAATCCGACTTCTTAACCGACCTTTCCAACATTGAATCCTGAAGACTCGATGAGTTTGCAACCACCACGCCTCCAGGATTCAAATAGTTTAGATTTCGGATACGGATTCGAGGCTGATTATTCAGCCGTTGCCAGTTCGGTGCTACTGCGATTGCGGCGACGAGTCAGAGAGTTGAACAACATAATCCCGATCGCCTTAATCAAGCTGCCTTCCAGTTCCTTAAACATCTTCATGTTCAGTCCAAAGGCATCATTCGCTTCATCAACGATGCGGTTAGCCGTTGCCTCATCCACGGGCAAATCGTTCATCGCTTGCCGATACGTGTTCTTGAACGCTTTCTCATCCGAGATGGTTTTGAACTCATAAAAGTTGGTGCCTTCACCGTCTGAGAGGTTCATGCCGCGTTGAGCAATGCCTTTGAGAATTTGTCCACCGGAGAGGTCACCCAGGTAGCGGGTGTAGGAGTGAGCGACGAACAGCTCAGGGGAAGTGTTAGACACCTCCCGAATGCGGGTAACATACTCCTCTGCAGATAGAGAGGGAGCAATCTGCTCACGCCAGTTGACACCATAGTAGTAATGGAGGTCTTTCTCCAGGGCTGCTTTGCGGTTCAATTCGGGGAAGTAAATCTGAGAAATGATTGGGTGCTCTCGTTGGCGCTCCATCTCCTCTTCCATCGCTGAGTAAACAAAATAGAGATTGGATACCAGTTTGCGATAAGAGGTTTTTTCAACGGTTCCTTTCAAGAAACACGCGATAAAACCAGTATTCTCTGCCATTGTGTGGGACTTTTTGGTGCCCTCACGCAACTTGGTTGCTAAATTACTGCTCATGCTAAATCGTCCAGCCTAACGTTGGTTTGCAAGTGATTCTGTGTTCTGAAACGCTAAAAAGCACCTAACCGATTAAGGTAGACTGATTTGATGAGCGTTTTTGTTAAAAATCTTGAAGTCAACGGTTCCAAATATTGATAACCACAAAGACACCAAGGCACAAAGCATGAACCTCTTGGTGTTTTTGTGTCTTTGTGGTTCACAAAAGATCTTGAGTAACCACCAAGGCACGAAGTCACCCAGCATGAATCTCTTGGTGTCTTGGTGGTTCACATTTGATTTATTAACCTTAGCTCTCATTTAGAACCACTTGCGGTAGCCCCATACTGTAGTTGAGAACACGGCTGTTGAGGTTGTAGGAAATCTCGCCTGTTTGCAGCAGCGATCGCACCAGGTGCTCCAGGTCTGAGCCAATCCGGCGCAGGTTGTATTCTGTTAAGTCGGCACCGTTGTAGGCCTCAACAAATTCGTCAAACTTGCGATAGACACTCTGCAGCGCCTCCTCAGTCCAGTTGAACTCATTGTCTGGGTCAACATCAAGTGTGAGTACGTTTTCGCTGGGAACTAATTCATTGTTTTCAACGACGGCCGTAAAGATATGGATATGACGAGTTGTTGATTTCAGCAGCATGGTTTAACTGGACTGCAGTTTTCAGAGGTACGTCTATATTGTAGGAAGTAATTGAATCTTAGACCATGTTCACTTGCAACAACCAAACCAGCACCTCTCAGCGCATTATCGGGCTGACCGGCGGTATTGCGATGGGCAAGACGACAGTCTCCAATTATCTGGCAACGGTTCACCACCTTCCCATTCTGGATGCTGACGTGTATGCCAGACAGTCTGTAGAACCGGGAATGTCAATTCTGATCAGCATTGTGGAGCGGTATGGCTCTGGGATACTCTTGCCCAATGGTAGTTTGAACCGTCAGCGTCTGGGAGACATTATTTTTAATAGCCCAGCGGAGCGACTTTGGGTGGAGCAATGTATCCATCCCTATGTGCGCGATCGCCTGATTGAAGCGATCAGCACTCCCCCGCTCAACGAAGCTGAGCGCTATCCCATTGTTGTGATGGTCATTCCGTTACTGTTTGAGGCCCGCATGACCGATCTGGTGACAGAAACCTGGGTCGTGAGATGCCCAACGGAGCATCAACTTGAGCGACTGATGCAGCGCGATCGCCTCACCCTGGAACACGCCCAGGCACGGATCAACAGCCAGATGGCGATCCAGCGAAAAATCGCCTGCGCAGATGTGATCGTGGATAATTCATCCACGATCAATGCGTTGTATAGACAGATTGACTACTATCTAGCGCATCAGCCTAATTGGGTGACTGTGCCGCGTAGCTAGTCGATCGCTTCCCCACCGACCACAACATTGCGAAGCCGCAGACTGGGACCGCCACAGCCCACCGGCAGACCACTCTGTCCGCCCTTACCGCAACCCCCCGACTCATCCCAGAAGAAGTCGTCACCAATGCCCTCAATGTCAGCCAGGGTTTTGAAGGCATTTCCCGATAGGGTGACATCTCGCACCGGCTCGGCAATTTCGCCATTGCGAATCATCCAGGCTTCCCCAGCCGCAAACGTGAACATTTCGCCATTCGTCATCCCGCCCAGCCAGTTGCGGGCGTACACCCCTTCCTTGACGTCGCTGAACAGATCCTGAATCGGTGTCTTGCCACGCTCAATCCAGGTGTTCGTCATGCGGACAATCGGTGAATAGTGATAATTCAAGCAGCGTGCATTGCCCGTCGGGGCTTCGTCGAGCTTGCCTGCCGTTTCGCGAGAGTGGAGCCGCCCGACCAGCACGCCATCTTTGATCAGCTGGGTAGTCGTTGCCGGGGTGCCTTCGTCGTCATAGAAGTAGCTGCCCCGATGTCCGGGGGGTGCAGCCCCATCAAAAATCTGCAGTTCCGGTGGACCAAAGCGGCGACCAATACTCATGGTTTCCAGCAAGTCAGGATTTTCGTACGCCATGTCCGCTTCAGAAAGGTGCCCAAAGGCTTCATGAACAAATAAGCCGGTCAAGATTGGGTCGATGACCACGGTGTACGTATTGCCTTTCACAGGCGGTAACGCCAGGGAATCGACGGCTCGTTGGGCCGCGCTGCGCACCTGTTCATCTAATCCCACCAGATCTTCATAGGCCTTGCGGGAGCCATTGGTTTCGCGTCCAGTTTGCACGGTTTCACCATCACGCGCCGTTGCGGCAAAGCGCATTTCCATGTCCACCCAGGACTGTTCCAGGAGTGTTCCCTCAGAAGTTGCCAGAATCATTTGCTGGGCGCTATCGCCATAGCGAACGGAAATAGTGGCAATTTTGGGGCTAACGCTGCGCAAGATGTCGCCGTAATGCTGGCAAAGCGCTTTCTTTTGGGCCAACGGAATCTGGCGTGGGTCGGTGCCTTCCAAAGGCAGCATCCGACTGTCCTGAACCGGATCCACGATCGCCAGCAGGGTTTCTTCATCACCGACCAGATGAGCAGCCGCGATCGCCTCTTCAATCCGCGCTTTCAGCGTTGAAAGCTGATTGAAACTGGCAAACCCCCACCCTCCCTTGTGGCAGGCTCTCACATGCCCACCAATCGAAATGCCCTCGCTGAGCGTTTCAATCTTATTGCCCCGCAGCAGAATGTCAGTCCCTTCCGCTGCTTCCAGTCGTACAGCCAGATAGTCTACCCGCGAACGGTAACGGGCAATCAAGTCAGCAAGCAGATCTTTAGCATTGGCGGGCAGTTTAGCCATAGCAAATCACACTGAATCACGAACTGCCTCCATTGTGCCGGTATTGGTGCGCGATCGTAAAATTCAAAATTCAAAATTCAAAATTCAAAATTTCCCTAATTCTGCTGCAGCACAGTCCGTGGCAGATTCTGTTTGCGCTCCAGCACTTCTCGCACCGTTTTATACGCCTCATTAAAGGTTCGGAAGGACTCCTGCGAGATATTCTCACTGATCAAATCCTTGGCCGCTTTCTCAAACACATCATCCAGGAGTTCCAGACGCTCTTCAGGAGGTCTGGGGTCATCAATCAGGTTAATCGTTGCCTGGATGTAGTCGTCGGACTTGTTTTTCTGCTTGCGCTCAATCCACCGTTTCAATTCCCGCAGCCATGACCAGGACAGGAGCGTCAGGGTGAGAATCAGTCCGAGGTAGTCGGCATTCTCCTGGATGAACGAGGGTTTATTGCGAT
>JAAUSG010000015.1 GCA_012034055.1 Leptolyngbyaceae cyanobacterium RU_5_1
CTCAGGCTCTCCCCGTTGCTGTAAATTTTTCGGTGGTGTAGGGCAGGTTTTGCCAAAGATCCAGGCTGAGATCCGCAGATTGTTTACTAAACCTGCCCCTACAGAAATCGTCCATCGCCAGAAAATTTACAGGTGGTAATTTACAGCAATTTTCTGTAGGATGGGCATTGCCCATTAAATAGCGGAATCCTTCTGTGCCAAATCGTAGAGTGCGGGCGACTGCCCACTCTAGATTTGTGGTTCATTCATCTGAAAACTGCTGTAATTCCAGAAGTCGGATTTCTGGCAATTGAATTCTTCACTGCTCCCCTAATCCCTAATCCCCATGACTCTCTGGTTTGCCCTCAACACACTCTTGCTGCCGATTGCTTACTTGCTCGGTTCAATTCCCAGCGGCTACTGGGCAGGTCAGGTACTGAAAGGGATTGATATTCGGGAGCATGGGTCTGGTTCGACCGGAGCCACCAATGTGTTGAGAACCCTGGGAACGGTTCCAGCAGTGGTGGTGCTGCTGATCGACATTCTGAAGGGGGCAGGGGCGATCGCTCTGGTCTACTGGGCATATTCCTTACCAGGGTTCGTCCAGTTAGCACACGCCAATCGGTATATTGTCCATGATCCAGACGCTCCGATCCCCACATTGACTGATTTGCTTCCCAGTTCTTGGGAGTGGCTGCTTCATGCTGAGTTTGACCCCCAAGCTTGGCTGCCCTGGATGGTCACGCTGGCAGGCATCACGGCGTTATTGGGACACAGCAAATCCATCTTTCTAAACTTTACAGGTGGTAAGTCGGTCGCAACTAGCTTGGGTGTGCTGCTGGCGATAAATTGGATCGTTGGATTAGGAACGCTGGGTGTGTTTCTACTGGTGCTGGCACTGAGCCGAATTGTGTCGATTAGCTCGATCTCGGGGGCGATCGCGGTTTCCGGTCTGATGTTGCTAACCAACCAACCGCTAGCCTACATCCTGTTTGGCATTGCAGGCGGATTCTATGTCATCTGGCGGCACCGTTCTAATATTCAGCGCTGCTAGCAGGCGCTGAACCTCGTTTGGGACAAAAAAATACCAGAAAAAAGCAGCACACCACAATCTTTTCAGTAGATCCTTCTCCTGATTACCAAAGTTTCCAGATCTTACCGAGGCTGAGTGGTGAAAAAATCAAGACACAACAATTTTTGAATTCAGTTAAACCATGTCCAGCTCGGAATCAGTAGCGTTCCCTTAAGAAAAACTCCAGGTTTGGACGTGAACAAGGTTTAATTCTTAGAGTTTGACTTCAATATCCACACCTGCAGGAAGATCAAGCTTCATCAACGCATCAATTGTTTTTGAAGAGGGTTGATAAATATCGATAATGCGATGATGGGTGCGGGTCTCAAAGTGCTCACGGGAGTCTTTATCGACGTGAGGAGAGCGGAGCACACAATAAATGCGGCGTCGGGTAGGAAGCGGAATTGGACCGATCGCGGTGGCATTGGTGCGATTTGCCGTATCCACAATCTTTTCACAGGACGTATCCAAAAGCCGACGGTCAAATGCCTTGAGGCGAATACGAATCTTTTGCTGCTGAATTGTTGCCATTTCGGATTTACCAGTTAAATTGTCCAGGTTCTATTAGAGCTGCCAATTACGAATGAGGAATTGAGAATTCACAATTTTCTAAATTCTTCATTCTCAATTCTTCATTCTAATTTTTCCAGATTTAAAGCTGTCAGCAACCAGAAAACACTGACCACTGATAGCTTTATGGGAATCTACCAGAGCTATTTCAGGATCTTAGAAACAACACCTGCACCAACGGTACGACCACCTTCACGAATAGCAAAGCGCATTCCTTGCTCGATCGCGATCGGGTTGATCAGCTCTACCGTCATCTTGATGCGATCGCCCGGCATCACCATCTCGGCTTCATCACCCTCATCCGTTGTGAAGTTGCTGATGGTGCCAGTTACATCAGTGGTTCGCACATAGAACTGAGGCTTGTATCCAGGGAAAAACGGAGTGTGACGTCCACCTTCTTCCTTCTTGAGGATATACACTTCAGACTCAAACTGCGTGTGAGGCTTAATTGAGCCAGGTTTAGCCAGAACCATACCCCGCTCAATGTCAGCCTTTTGAATACCCCGGAGCAGGATTCCGGCATTATCACCTGCCATTCCCTCTTCCAGGCTCTTCTTAAACATCTCAATCCCTGTAACTGTGCTCTCACGAGTAGGCCGGATGCCAACAATTTCGATTTTGTCGTTGACCTTGACCTTACCCCGCTCGATCCGACCCGTTGCCACCGTACCACGACCTGTGATCGAGAAAACATCCTCAACGGCCATCAGGAAGGGTTTGTCAACTTCCCGTTCGGGAGTCTCAATGTACTCATCGACAGAATCCATCAACTCGTAAATCTTATCGACCCACTCGTTGCTGCCTCGGGCAGTTTTGGGATTGGCGGTCATCGCTTCCAGAGCTTGTAAAGCGGAACCAGCTGTAATTGGAATATCGTCGCCAGGAAAGTCGTAGGAGCTGAGTAGCTCACGAACTTCGAGGTCTACTAGTTCCAACAGTTCCTCATCGTCCACCATATCTTTTTTGTTCAGGAAGACAACCAGTCTAGGTACACCGACCTGCCGAGCCAGCAGAATGTGTTCACGAGTCTGAGGCATAGGACCATCTGCCGCCGACACAACCAAAATTGCCCCATCCATCTGAGCCGCACCCGTGATCATGTTTTTCACATAGTCAGCATGTCCGGGACAGTCCACGTGGGCATAGTGACGGCTTTCTGTCTCATACTCAACGTGAGCCGTGTTAATTGTGATCCCCCGTGCTTTCTCTTCAGGCGCAGCGTCAATCTCGTCGTATTTTTTCGCCTGCGCCTGACCCAGAGCCGCCAGGGTCATCGTAATTGCAGCCGTCAGTGTGGTCTTGCCGTGGTCAACGTGACCAATCGTGCCGATGTTTACGTGGGGTTTGTTCCGTTCAAACTTTGCGCGTGCCATTGATTATGCGTTCCTTTTCCTGATTATGCGTTCCCTTTGCTCTTTGCAATAATTGACTCAGCCTCGCTTCGAGGGACTTCCTCGTAGTTGCTAAACTCCATCGAGAAAATTCCCCGACCTTGAGTCTTTGTTCGGATATCTGTAGCATATCCAAACATATTAGCCAATGGAACCTTTGAGGTTACCTTTGCAATCCCCTGGTTGTTGTCCTGACCTTCAATTTGTCCTCTACGAGAGTTCAAATCGCCAATGACGTTACCGACAAAGTCGTCTGGAACCTCAACCTCAACCTTCATCATCGGTTCTAGCAGAACTGGCGATGCTTTCATCACAGCTTCCTTGATTGCCATTGAACCGGCAATCTTAAAAGCCATTTCAGAAGAGTCAACATCGTGGTAAGAGCCATCCACTAGCGTCACCTTGAGATCAATCACGGGATAGCCCGCCAAGATACCAGACTCACAAGCCTCCTTCATCCCTTGTTCTGCAGGTGAGATGTACTCCTTAGGAACGGTTCCACCCACAATTTTGGAGACGAACTCAAAGCCTGTACCCGCTTCCCCAGGTTCTAGCTGAATGACAACGTGACCATATTGACCTTTACCACCGCTCTGACGGACAAATTTACCTTCAGCTCGAACAGGTTTGCGAACTGTTTCACGATAAGCAACCTGCGGTGCTCCTATGTTTGCCTCAACCTTAAATTCTCGCTTCATCCGGTCTACAAGAATGTCCAAGTGAAGCTCACCCATCCCAGCGATTACGGTCTGATTGGTTTCAGGATCAACGTTGACGCGGAAGGTAGGGTCTTCCTCCGAAAGCGATTGGAGAGCCTTAGAAAGCTTCTCCATATCTTGCTTGGTCTTGGGTTCAACCGCCACCGAAATAACGGGTTCTGGAATGAAGAGAGATTCTAAGATGACTGGAGCATCCTCGTCACATAGAGTATCGCCTGTAAAGGTGTCCTTGAGTCCAAGGGCGGCACCGAGATCGCCAGCCCGCAACTCATCAACTTCGATGCGATCGTCTGCTTTCAACACGATCAAGCGAGAGATACGCTCCTTCTTACCCTTTGCAGAATTTAGAACGTAGCTACCTTTTGCAACACGCCGGAGTAGACTCGAACGAAGGTCAAGCGGCCATACGGGTCAGCCATAATCTTAAAGGCTAACGCCGACAGTGGTTGAGCATCATCAGCGGTTCGTTCAACATTTGCGCCATCTGGTGTGGTTCCCTGAATGGCAGGAACCTCTGTGGGAGCAGGTAAATAATCGATCACCGCGTCCAACACCAACTGCACGCCCTTGTTTTTGAAAGCAGAGCCACAGAGCACAGGCACAATAGTACCCACGATCGTTCCCTGACGTAGAGCCGTCTTGATTTCGTCTTCAGTTAGCTCTTCACCCTCTAAATATTTCTCGGTGAGTGCATCATCTGTCTCAGCAACCGATTCAATCAACTTAGTGCGATACTCTTCAGCCAGATCCGCTACTTCAGCCGGAATCTCAGCTTCTTGAATATCCGTTCCCAGGTCATTGGTGTAGATATACGCCCGCATTCTGACCAGATCTATAATTCCGCGCAGGTTGTCTTCGCTACCAATGGGGATTTGAACAGGCACTGCATTTGCGCGCAGGCGATCGCGCACTTGATTGTAGACCTTAAAGAAATTAGCTCCCGTCCGATCCATCTTGTTGATAAAGATAATTCGGGGAACTTTGTATCGATCAGCCTGACGCCAGACCGTCTCGGTCTGCGGCTGAACACCCCCTACCGAGCAAAGAACAGTAATTACACCGTCCAATACCCGCATGGAACGCTCGACTTCGATCGTGAAGTCTACGTGTCCGGGCGTGTCAATGATGTTGATTTTGTACTCAGGTTCCCCGTCCAGGGACTGGTTAGGATTGCTGGGATCACGCCGCGTCCAGGACGTACTGATAGCAGCAGCTGTGATGGTGATTCCACGCTCCCGTTCCTGCTCCATCCAGTCGGTCACAGCGGTTCCTTCGTGAACCTCACCCATTTTATGCACCACACCGGAGTAGAACAAAATTCGTTCCGTTGTCGTGGTTTTGCCCGCATCAATATGGGCAGCAATCCCAATATTTCGGACTCTTTCAAGCGGGATAGTACGTGGCACAGCTACCTCCTTAGTCTTTGCCGCGAGATTAATTCGCGAGATTATTACAATACTGCTCTGTTAAGATTTTATACTTTTTAATCGCCAAATGTGGGTACCATCGACCCTAATAGCGGTAATGGGCAAAGGCTTTGTTCGCCTCAGCCATCCGGTGGGTTTCTTCCCGCTTACGAATCGCGTTGCCGGTTTGATTGGCAGCATCCATCAGCTCATTAGCCAACTTGCTGGACATCGTGCGGCCGGTGCGCTGACGGGAGAATTGAATTAGCCAGCGAAGGGCTAGCGCTGTGCCGCGATCAGAGCGAACTTCAACTGGAACTTGATAGGTTGCTCCCCCAACTCGACGAGCTTTGACTTCGACTAGGGGTGTCGCATTTTTAATCGCTTGCTCGAATACGCCAATTGGATCGGATCCTGTGCGCTGCTCAATCAGTTTGAACGCATCGTAGATAATTCGAGATGCAAGCGACTTTTTGCCACTCCTCATAATTCGCCGAACCATCATGGTGACAAGTCGAGAGTTATGAACGGGATCAGGGGGTATGGGACGCTTTTGAATCGCAGTTCGACGAGACATAAGATGACTCTCAAGAGGATGAAATGACTGTACGGAAACAGAAAAATGACTTTGCCTAAACATGCAGAGCCGCGTTATCACGCGACTACATGACAAAGGATGGCAGGCTTGGAGCATGACATATTCAATTTTAGGGAATGATAACTTTAGTGGAGCAACTTGAAAATGCAGATAGCTGCGAACTTAATAATCCCTAGTTGCTACTTAGGACGCTTGGCTCCGTATTTGGAGCGTCCCTGTTTACGATCCTTCACTCCAGCCGTATCTAGAGTTCCACGAATGATGTGATAACGCACACCGGGCAAATCTTTCACCCGACCACCCCGAATCATCACAACGGAGTGTTCCTGCAAGTTGTGACCAATACCCGGAATGTAAGCAGTTACCTCGAAACCCGAAGTAAGGCGAACCCTGGCGACCTTTCGGAGTGCTGAATTGGGCTTCTTGGGAGTTGTTGTGTACACTCTAGTGCAAACACCACGACGCTGAGGGCAACTCTTCAGAGCCGGAGATTTCGTCTTCTTGTTCGTTTGCTGGCGTTCACTACGAATGAGTTGCTGAATAGTGGGCATGAATTATGTGCGGCAGTCTTCCGTGTTAACTTTTTCCAAATCCTAATAATACCAGCCAGAGCACCCCCTTGTCAAATCAGAATTATCATCCAAATCTCCAACTGTTGAACTTCATCTGGCTGTTGCTGAGTTTTAGCTCTCAATTCAGCTTGTTTGGGGCGATCGCCTTAGCAGCAACATCAACTGCTGATAGAAAATGAGTTCCCACAGCTACACGACTGTACAGCATTTGGGTTATGGAAGCGAAAACTGCCACCCATCAAATCCTCAGAGTAATCGACGACTAATCCATCTATGTAGGGTAAGGTGTCAGGACTAACAACCACCTGCAGACTATCGCAGTCATATACCTGATCCCCAGGCTGAAGTATATTGTCGAGTGTCATTGCATACGACCTATCCAGACAGCCGTTTAGCAGAACAGCAATCCGAAGCTTTAGACCAGGATTCTGAGTTCTTGCCTTTAGTCGTAGAACCTCATTGATTGCAGAATGACTGAGTTGGATCATGGGCTTGTAATTTTGATAGCAAACTCAAATGAACCTGCGCAAGACACCCTACTTACAATCGAGGTGAGCTGGTTCTATAACAATGCTTTGTTGAGTACGGTAGTCCTGGGTTGAGAGAGGTGTCAGATGTGAGGTGTATAACAAAAGGCAGAAGGATAAAGAATGAATGTTGAAGTCAAAGTCAGCAGTATCAAGACCTGTAGCATTCATTATCTATCCTAACCTCCAAAGTACTGCAAATGAGCGGCAGTTGCCGCTCATCATCACTTTTACAATTAATTTTTTACTATTGATCCCGCAACCTAAAGTTTGGAGGGAGTGCGGGCATAATCATCCTGGAAGCGAATGATGTCATCCTCTCCAAGGTATTCCCCGTTTTGCACCTCAATCAAGATCAGTGGAATGACACCTGGGTTTTCTAAACGATGCTGGGTGCATTGAGGCACATAGGTAGATTGGTTGGCATGAAGGATATGCTCTTTGTCACCGCAGACAACTTTGGCTGTACCTGAAACAACAATCCAGTGTTCACTGCGATGATAGTGCATTTGCAAGCTAAGACGATGTCCCGGTTTCACTTCAATCCGTTTAATCTTGTAGCCCCGTCCTTCCTCTAGGACGGTAAAAGATCCCCAAGGGCGCAGCTCCGTTGCGGCAACACTTTTGGGGTTAGCAGAACTGGGTGGGGCAGTTAGGGCTTGCTTTACTTCTTGGGCTTGAGCCACAATGCTCTCTCCTTATGTGAGATAGGGGTATGGGGTGGAAACATCCCCCCGGCCAACCATAGCAAATCTCCCCCAAAATCCGTTGTCCCTGGTTAGCCCTGAAACCGAATCCACACAGATTCTTTAATTAGAAACTGCTTGCTTCTACAGCAACTTTGCTTTGACTTTATATCGTGAGTGCAGGGAATTGATCTGAATTTCAGATGATCAAGGATTAATAAAGACCCCAATGCCGTTATGCACACGGGCGGCTGTACGGGGTAGTCGGTCAAGAATTTGCCCTCCAAGATAGAGGGTAGTTGAGCTGCCACCATCGAGGTTAAGCGCGTCTACTGCGCCAAGTTGTTGAAGCAGTTGAGCCATTTCGGGGAGGGTGATCCCGGTGCCATCGAGTCGAGTGTGAGCGGTGACGAGCAGGAGAGTGCCGTTGGTGGTGTGAGCGATCGCGCTGCGAGCAGCTGCCTCTGTGGCAAACGCATTACTAAAGGACTCAGCTTTCGCATCCAACACAACTTGGCGGTTTTGGAGTAACAACGGTCCGGCCGCCACAATCTGTGGATAGCGGTTGAACTCTGGTGGTTCTGTGATGCTTTCGATCTGTACCAGAGCGCCTGGAGGAAAGGCGGAAGCGGCTGACTTATTCGAGCGGAGCACCAGAAGATAACCGTTTACTGGGATTGGAACAGATGCCGTACCCGCTTTCTCAATCGTCTGCTGGCTGGCCACGCGGTTCGTTTGAACGGAAATTAGGATTTCGTTATCCGAGAGGGAGGTGTAAGTGGATCCCCAGTCAGCTGTATAGCGGGCGATGCCTGCTTGAATGTAGCCGCTATTGAGATGGGTCAGCGGGAGGCGCTGTCCAGTCGGTGCAAGCAAGGTTTCGCGAAGCATTAAGCGACCAAACTGGGTATTTCCAGTTGAATTCCAGGCGATCGCGCCTCGATTCAGGATCGGCCCCGATAACCAGCGCCCGTCCAGGCGAACCGCTCCCAGCGGCAATTTACGGATGCGATTAAAGAACCCTCCATTGATGGCGGCCGCGACCTGAGCCTGTTGTGCCATTTGAGCCAGGGGTGCGATTCCGATCATGGCAGCCGGATTGGGCAGGATTGGCTTCACACTCAATCCAGGCTGGCGCGGGTTGACTTCTAGCCAGACCACTGGAACACGGCCAGTTCCCAAACTCACAATTTGCTGACGCCAGCGCAGTCCGGGTGCCCAAAGAATGTTTTGCTCCACAAAACTATCAGGACGCACATCAATCACAATCCGGTTCGGATTGGACAGGCTCCAGACGCGAGGACGCAGACTGGCAGACAGTCCCAAACGAATGCGGGTTTGGTTTGAACTCGGTTCCAGTTTGAGAGATTGAACATAATTGCCCACCGTGGGTTTGAGTGGCTGGAGAGCCGGATCGAGCTGGGCTGGCAGGGTGAGCAGGAATTCTTGACCTTGCGGGTCGGACTGCCAGGGGACGGGACGATCCAGCTCAATGACGATGCGATCGCCCCACGGCTGTTTCCCCTGACGCACCGCCAGGACTTTGGCAGCAGGAGAGGTAACCTGCAGCGTGGCACCATTCACCTGCAGTTGCCAGCCGTTCTGTTGGGCAAAGTCCGTAATATCCAGGTAACGGAGGGTGCGGGTTAAGCGAGTGGGCAAACTCAACAGCAGGTTGGGTTGAGAGAACCACTGGATCGGCTGCTGCGCTGCATTCTCAGTATTGAGAAACTGGACACCAACCGTTCTCACCAGTCCAGCATCGCTGATCCCCGTGCGAATTTTGCCCCCTGCTTGCCATTGGCTCCAGGGTGCAACCCAGGTTGATCCGTTGATCGAAACTTGGGTGCCCTGTTGAGTTGAAGGTACAGGCGATTGGCTGAGGTAAATGGGTGCAGCCGATGAGAATGGAGTGGGGATGGGGTTCGCGATCGCTACCGGTGCTCTGGTTCCCTCTGCCGTTCTCGAATCAAAAAAACCCACTAATCCGATGCCCAACAACACTCCACTCAGGACTGCTAGTAGACTCTGCGATCGGTTGACAATGTGCAGCCAACGTTGGGTTCCAGTCTCTGTCATATCGCTCCTCACCCATCACGGCACCGCTGTTATTCGTCATTGGTCATTGGTCATTGACGCGATGTGCGACTTTTCTAAAACGCCTGCAAAGACTGCCCTCACCTAGCCCTCTCCGATTGGGAGAGGGAAACAGAAATGTCCGAAAGCCCTTCTCCTTGGGGAGAAGGGTTGGGATGAGAGCAAAATTAGTTGCACATCGCGTCATTGGTCACTGGTCACTGGTCATTAGTCCTTTGCGAATGACCAATGACCAATGATCATCTTATTCAAAGCTACGCACGATGGTTTCAGAAGGCGCTAGAATCATTGACTCAGGACATGTAGCAAGCAACAGCATTTAGTCAATTAAGATACCAATTTGGTTACCACTGGACTCTTCTGCAGTTGGCTTTGCCTGTAATGTTTATGAACCGCCTCTAGTTTTTAGAGTTTCGTCCTTTTATAGTTGGTTGTCTGTACATCTTGTCTCCCTGCTTTCTTCAAGGCACTCTGCATCTTCATAGGCTGGGAATTTTAATCACACATCGCAGGTAAACCATTGGTAAACCTGGAACAATCTCGATCCATCAAATCAGCGAAGTACGTCATCGTCATGGGTAAAACAGTTGTGAATCAGGACATCGATCACTTGAGCGTTGGGTATGCAGGTCAACCCTGGCTGGTAGAAGAGCGGGATGCCTGCGGAGTTGGATTCATTGCCGATCCGAAAGGGCGGGCAACCCATGACCTGATTGAGAAGGCGTTGATTGCGGCAACCTGTGTCGAGCATCGGGGTGGCTGTAGTGCGGATCAGGATTCGGGGGATGGGGCTGGGTTGATGACATCAATCCCCTGGGAGCTGTTTGAGCCGTGGTTTGCGGCAAACGGAATTGCCTGCGATCGCGCCGCGACCGACCATATTGGCGTCGCCATGATTTTCTTGCCAATCGAGGCGAATCTGGCTGCGATCGCCCGCACGCTGCTGGAGCAAGTGGTAGCCGAGGAAGGTGCCAAGGTGCTGGGCTGGCGAATGGTTCCGGTTGAACCGGAAACCCTGGGCGTTCAGGCCCGGGAAAACCAACCCCAGATTGAGCAACTGTTGGTTCAGTCCCACAAGCGAGGAGATGAACTGGAGCGGCAACTCTACCTGATCCGTAAGCGGGTTTTGGCAGCCGCGGAGCGAGAAGCCCAGGCAATGGGAGATGAAAAAGCGTTTGACGATTTTTACCTCTGCTCGTTCTCCTCGCGCACGATTGTCTACAAAGGAATGGTGCGCTCTGCGGTTTTGGGAGAGTTCTACACTGACCTGCGGCAACCTGAGTACAAAAGTGCGTTTGCGCTTTATCACCGCCGCTTCAGCACCAACACGATGCCCAAGTGGCCACTCGCGCAACCGATGCGGCTCCTGGGGCATAACGGCGAGATCAACACATTGCTAGGCAACGTGAACTGGATGATGGCGCGGCAGGCAGATCTGGCTCACACCTGCTGGGAAAACCGCCTCGTTGATCTGATGCCATCCGTCAAGCCCGAAAACAGCGATTCTGCCAACTTAGACAACGTATTTGAACTACTGGTGCGATCGGGTCGCAGTCCCCAGGAAGCCTTGATGATCATGGTGCCGGAAGCGTATCAAAACCAGCCTGACCTGGCCGATTATCCAGAGATTATTGACTTTTACGAGTACTACAGTGGCATTCAAGAACCCTGGGACGGTCCCGCGCTGCTGGCGTTTTGTGATGGCAAGGTCGTGGGGGCCACGCTCGATCGCAATGGTCTACGTCCAGCCCGGTATGCGATTACCCGTGATGGTTACGTTGCGGTTTCTTCAGAAGCAGGGGTGATCGATCTGCCCGAAGCGGACATCGTTGAGAAGGGGCGACTCGGTCCGGGGCAAATGATTGCGGTTGACCTGGAGAAGCAGGAGATTCTCAAGAATTGGCAGATCAAGCAGCGGATTGCCAGCGCTAAATCCTACGGTGAATGGCTGAAGCAGCATCGCTACGACCTGAAACCCCAACCCTTCGTGGACACGACTCCCCGTATCCCAGCAGCGGATCTATTGCGCTACCAGACTGCCTTTGGCTACACAGCTGAAGACGTAGAAATGATCATTCAGGAGATGGCGGCGCAGGGCAAAGAACCCACCTTCTGTATGGGGGATGACATTCCGCTGGCGGTGTTGTCTGCTAAACCGCGCCTCCTCTATGACTACTTCAAACAGCGGTTTGCTCAGGTGACGAATCCCGCGATCGATCCCTATCGAGAAAAGCTGGTGATGTCTCTCTCGATGCAGTTGGGAGAGCGGGGGAACCTGCTGGAAACCACGCCTGAGTATGCTTACCTGCTCAAACTGGAGTCTCCGGTTCTGAGCGATGAAGATCTAGAGCAAATTCGGGAATCGGGATTTGCAACCGCTAGCCTGACAACCTTGTTTGAGATTGCATCAGGGCCGGAGGGCTTACAGCAGGCGGTGGATGACTTGTGCCAAAAAGCGGCTGAGGCGGTGCGCAGCGGACAGAAGATCCTGATTTTGAGCGATCGCTCCTCCCAGACTGGCAGTGCAACTAACCTCAGTGCCGAATGCAGCTATATCCCGCCGCTGCTGGCCGTGGGTGCCGTTCACCATCACCTGATTCGTCAGGGTTTGCGGATGAAGGCATCTTTGATTGTAGACACGGCCCAATGCTGGAGCACGCATCACTTTGCTTGCCTGGTGGGTTACGGAGCCAGTGCAGTCTGTCCCTACCTGTCCCTGGAAACGGTGCGCCAGTGGTGGGCAGACCCCAAAACCCAGAGCTTTATGGAGCGGGGCAAGCTGAAAGCAATTCCGCTAGCAACTGCTCAAACCAATTATCGCAAAGCTATAGAAGACGGGCTGCTGAAGATTCTCTCCAAGATGGGGATTTCGCTGCTGTCTAGCTATCACGGGGCGCAAATTTTTGAGGCGATCGGGATTGGGTCTGATCTGCTTTACCTCGGCTTCGCTGGCACCGCTTCCCGCTTAGGCGGCTTGAGTGTGACCGATTTGGCAAACGAGGTGCTGTCCTTCCATAGCCGCGCCTTCCCAGAGTTGACCGTTAAAAAGCTGGAAAACTTCGGCTTCGTCAATTACCGTCCCGGTGGCGAATACCACATGAACAGCCCCGAAATGGCGAAGCATCTGCACAAGGCTGTCGATGCAAAGTCCTACGATCACTATGCGCTGTACATGAAGTACCTGGAAGAGCGGCCCCTGACGGCACTGCGCGATCTGCTTGATCTGAACAGCGATCGCCCCTCCATTCCCGTAGAAGAAGTCGAATCGGCGGCTGAGATTGTCAAGCGCTTCTGCACCGGTGGCATGTCCCTGGGTGCGCTGTCGCGGGAGGCCCATGAGACGCTGGCGATCGCCATGAACCGAATTGGCGGCAAGTCCAACTCTGGGGAAGGCGGCGAAGACCCGGTGCGCTTCCGAGTTCTGGATGATGTGGATGAAACGGGGCGATCGGCGGCACTGCCTCACCTCAAAGGTCTACGCAACGGCGATGTGGCTAGCTCCGCGATTAAGCAAATTGCCTCTGGGCGCTTTGGCGTCACCCCAGAGTATCTGATGAATGCCAAACAGCTTGAGATCAAGATTGCTCAAGGCGCGAAGCCTGGCGAAGGCGGTCAGCTTCCCGGCAATAAGGTCAGCCCCTACATTGCCATGCTGCGCCGCTCCAAACCAGGTGTCACCCTGATTTCACCGCCACCGCACCACGACATTTACTCGATTGAAGACCTGGCGCAACTGATCTTTGACCTGCACCAGATCAACCCCAGGGCAAAGGTCTCCGTGAAACTGGTAGCCGAAGTTGGGATTGGCACGATCGCGGCTGGGGTTGCCAAAGCCAACGCTGATATTATTCAAATCTCTGGACACGATGGCGGGACAGGTGCCTCTCCCCTCAGCTCAATCAAACATGCCGGTAGCCCGTGGGAATTGGGGTTGACCGAAGTGCATCGACTGCTGATGGAGAACCGGCTTCGCGATCGCGTCATTCTGCGTGTGGATGGCGGCATCAAAACCGGTTGGGATGTAATTATGGCGGCGCTGATGGGCGGTGAAGAATTCGGCTTTGGCTCGATCGCCATGATTGCCGAAGGCTGCATCATGGCCCGCATTTGCCACACTAACAACTGCCCGGTGGGAGTCGCCAGCCAAAGAGAGGAACTACGTAAGCGTTTCACCGGCATTCCAGAGCACGTCGTCAACTTCTTCTTCTTCATTGCCGAAGAAGCCCGCTCAATCCTGGCACGGCTGGGTTACAAGTCCCTGAACGACATCATTGGTCGTGCCGACCTGTTGAAAGTGCGCGAAGGCGTCAAGATTCCCAAAACGGCAAGTCTCAACTTAAACTGCCTGACCAATCTGCCCGACACCCGCGCAGACCGCTCCTGGCTGCAGCACGAGGAGGTGCACAGCAACGGCTATGTCCTGGATGACGAGCTATTGGCCAATCCAGAGATTCAAGCGGCGATCGCCAACCAGACCAGCGTTACCCAGACCATCAACGTCGTCAACACCGATCGCACCGTTGGAGCCAGACTGGCAGGAGCGATCGCCAAACAGTACGGCAACAGCGGTTTTACCGGACAAATCACGCTTAACTTCAAGGGCGCAGCGGGTCAAAGCTTTGCAGCCTTCAACCTGCCGGGTATGGTGCTCCACTTAGAAGGCGAAGCCAACGACTATGTGGGCAAGGGGATGCACGGTGGTGAAATCAGTATCGTTCCCCCCGCAGAGGCAACCTACGATCCCTCCGAAAACGTGCTCATTGGCAATACCTGCCTCTATGGGGCAACAGGCGGTACCCTATATGCCCTCGGTCAAGCCGGTGAGCGCTTTGGGGTGCGCAACTCTCAAGCAAAAGCCGTGATTGAAGGCGCGGGCGATCACTGCTGCGAATATATGACGGGCGGCGTGATTGTTGTCCTGGGCAAAACCGGACGCAATGTGGGGGCTGGGATGACGGGCGGATTGGCGTACTTCCTGGATGAAGACGGCAGTTTCCCCACCAAGGTCAACCCCGAAATCGTCAAGCCGCAGCGAATTGTCTCCCCCGTTGGTGAGCAACAGTTGAAAGAGCTAATTCAGTCCCACGCCGAGCGCACCGGTAGCCAAAAAGCCAGGCAGATTTTAGATAATTGGTCTGACTATCTGCCCAAGTTCTGGCAGGTCGTCCCACCATCCGAAAAAGATTCACCCGAAGTGAATCCCGAGGCCTCGACGGACAAGGTACTCAGCCCGGTGTCGTAGCCCTTTCATATAGCAAGCTAACCACTTAATTGGCGTCGCCGCCATCTCAGGTGATTAATTCAACTCTCCCATTAATCCTGTCAAGGGTTGGCTTTGCTCAACCCCCTTGCTTTGGACCAGTACACCAAAGTTGCCTAATCCGATTGGATTGATCAGGGTATGTAATGCTTCGCGATCGCGCAGTTTCGCTTGAATCTCGCTGGGATCAGTGGAATTAGACTGACTCAAAGCGGCAAGTCGGTTTCCCAATCCCAATGCCATCAGAAATAATCCCTGTTTGGTCAAGCCAACGAACTCTAAACCGCACTGATCTCCCTGTTTCTGTAAGGCCGTGAAGTCAACATGGGCTGTAATGTCTTGCTGACCCACATAGATATAGGGGTTGGAATGGTGGGCATGGCGGTAGTAACACTGTAAAGTGCCCTGAGACCGGGCGGGGCTGTAGTAGCGATCGCTCGGATACCCATAGTCGATCGTCAACACATACCCCTGCCGCAATCGCCTGGCTACATCAGCAATCCAGTCCAACGCGGCCAAATTCACGTCACTGCGGTAGCCAGTCGGGTACTGCGGAGGCCGTAAATCAATTCCCACTAAGTTGAAATACTCTGCCAGCCTGGGAGTTGAGAGATCAGCAGTGACCTCAATAAACTGTGGATAGCCATCTTCAGGAGCATCCCGTGAACCGGCTGCTAGTGAAACGTAAACTTCCTTGAGTTGTTCTTCCGCAACGGTAATTTGGTGAACCGGCAACGCATCTACAAGTTCATTTGAGAAAAAACAGCCTGTGATTGAGTCTGGGGAAATGTCCTCAAACTGGCACCAACGCACCTCAGCACCCATATCTCCTAAACAATTCAATTGCCGCTTTTGTTCCTCAACCAGTGCCGCCGCTCGTTCAATAATGATGTACTGCAGTCCACTCGAAAATTCAGGATACTTCTGGGCTAAGTAACGTAAAATGTCTGCTGCCAGCAACCCCTGTCCTGCCCCCATTTCTACCAGGGTGAAGGGGTGCGGCGGCTGCAGGATCTGCCACATCTGCACAAACTGTTCAGCCAGGAGTTGCCCAAAGTCCGCACCGAGATGGGGAGAGGTAAAGAAATCGCCAGCCGCACCAATCCTCCTTGGGGATGTCGCGTAATACCCGTGCTGCGGATGGTACAGCGCTAAACTCATGTATTCAGCGAATGTGATTCGATAATCAGAACTCTCGATAATCCGTCGGGCGATCGCATTACCGAGAGTCATGCTGTTGAATTTATCCAGTTGCACGATTCTGTCCACCACCTGTAGCGGCTTGCATTAGACCTCTTCCATAAATGCTGACTTGGGGCTAAAGAGTCAATCCCTGCTGTGCAGGAGCCATCGGTTGCTGTAGAAAGTCTATTGTGACATAGCTGAAAGGTCTGACAGAACGGCACGTCTACTAATTGAAGATGCGTTAACTGTTCATACAAACGGCATCTATTACTATTCAAGTGTTTCAACACCACACTCCGCAGTTACAAACCTTACCTTGACAACTACTCGGCTTGGCTGGCATATTCTGCTGTACCACTATCAAATGCGATCGCGAACTTAGAGTGCGGCTGCATTTGTTTGAGCATTTTCAGATAGGCTTCAGCATCGTTGCGACGCCGAAAGCGAATCACGATTAGTTGTTTCAGATTAGGCATTAGTTTGTGGATGACCCAGGGACTGAGCTTCTGTTGATACGTCATAATTTCACTTCTCACCTATTCGGCTAATGGTTTTGTCAAAACTTAGCGAACCCCTAAAGCAGCCAGAGCGATATCGTTAAATCTCCTAAACGCTGGATGTAGGTTCTCTTTGAAAGTGACACTACTATAGATAGCGGTTAATGGCTAAAACTGCAAAGCTTTTTACAATTTCACACAATTCCCAAATTCCGCCCGTCAGACTGCATCATCAGTCGCGCAAACCTCCTCCGCCCTCCGTCCTCCCTCCTCCCTCCTCCCTCCTCCGTCCTCCCTCCTCCTTGATGTCCTCTCTTCCCCCCCGCTCTGGTTACACCCTGCCGGTGTTCGCCTGTGCAGCCGCGATCGCGGCCCTGCACACGCTGCGTCACACAACCTCCCCGACCGCCGTTCCAGTCAACCTGATCGCCCCACCTGAAACGGTTGCAATTCCAGTTGAACAGTCCGCCAGACTCCATGCCAACGCTGCCCTTGCCATTACTCGCAGTGATCCGGGCGACAATTTGGATCTAACCCGCCATACACCGGTTTGGGCACTGGTGGAGTGGGGGGCTTCTGATCAACCCGATGCAATCTTGTTGCAGGCTGGAGAAGGACTGGGACGGCTAAACACGGCAGAGGGTTCGCCTGCCATTTACGCCTACGCCCGGCAACTACTGCTAGAGAACCTGCGATCGTGGCTTCAATCTGGGGAGTCCATTCGAGTCACCCTGATTTTGCCGCAGGGTCGGGAGTTAGCGAAGCGCACTTCAAATGAGGCATTTGGAGTCGTGGAGGGGCTATCCTTGCTGGGGACCACTGGGATTTCTCAGCCCCTCAGCGCACCCGGTCAACTAGAGGCTTATCGAGCAGAACTGCGCCAGAAAGTCGCGCACTCCGATGGTTTGGTGTTTTGTGTGGGAGAAAATGGGCTGGATTTAGCTCAACAGCTCGGTGTAGATACGGCACGATTGGTAAAAACGGCGAACTGGCTGGGTCCGCTATTAGTAGAGGCGGGACTGCAGGGCGTCGAGTCGATTCTCCTGTTTGGGTATCACGGGAAGCTGATCAAGCTAGCAGGCGGAATTTTCCATACCCACCATCATGTTGCCGATGGACGGCTGGAGATTCTGACTGCCCATTGTGTCAACGCTGGACTGGCAACTCAGGAACTGCAGGCAATCTTTGCTAGCCAAACCGCGGAGGATGGGTTGAAGTATTTGGAACATCTGGACGCTACAGGTAGCAGTCGTTGGACAACGCAGGTCTATGGGGCGATCGCGGAAACTATCGATCGCCGCGCTCAAGCATACATCTATGCCCATAGCAATTCCCAGGTCAGGATTGGAACCATCTTGTTTGACCGTCGCCGTCAAATTATTGTCCAAAGCAAAACGGCGTCTGCGCTGCTAGACCGCTTGCAAATCTAAATCTAATCCAAATGTTTACTCAAACAACCCTACCAGTCGAGTTAGAATTAAAAGAATTAACCTTAACTTTTGTAAAGCTTCTCTTCAAAAGCCTCTAGAGATCCGAATAGTCCACCGTTAGCAGTGATACCAGGAACAGTGGTGACTCTACAGACGCAACAGCAACCCCACACTGAAGTGGTTGTTCAGCTCAACCGCCAGATGATTGTGATTTTAGACTTTGGTTCCCAATACTCTGAGCTGATTGCCCGCCGTATTCGGGAAACCCAGGTTTATTCTGAAGTCCTTTCCTACCGCACTTCGGCTGACCAGCTTCGCCAGCTCAACCCCAAGGGCATCATCTTATCTGGTGGGCCCAGTTCAGTGTATGACAAGGGCGCGCCCAATTGTGATCCCGAAATTTGGAATTTAGGAATTCCCATTCTGGGGGTTTGCTATGGGATGCAGCTGATGGTGCAGCAGCTTGGCGGTGGAGTGGAGCGATCGCAGCGGGGAGAGTATGGTAAAGCTTCCCTGCAGATTGATGATCCCACTGACCTGCTGACCAACGTGGAAGACGGCACCACGATGTGGATGAGTCATAGCGATTCCGTAACCCGCCTACCAGATGGGTTTTCGATTCTGGCCCATACGGACAACACCCCCTGCGCGACGATCGCCGACCACGACCAGAAACTCTACGGCGTTCAGTTCCATCCAGAAGTGGTGCATTCGATTGGCGGACAGGCACTGATTCGCAATTTTGTTTACCACATCTGTGACTGCGAACCCACCTGGACAACAGCGGCGTTTGTGGAAGAATCCGTGCGAGAAATTCGCGCCAAAGTGGGGGATAAACGAGTCTTGCTGGCCCTGTCGGGTGGGGTAGACTCCTCAACCCTGGCGTTTCTGCTGCACCGGGCGATCGGTGACCAGCTCACCTGTATGTTCATCGACCAGGGCTTTATGCGCAAGCTGGAGCCAGAACGGTTGGTGAAGCTGTTTCAGGAGCAGTTCCACATTCCGGTGGAGTATGTGAATGCCCGCGATCGCTTTCTGGCTCTTGTAAACGGCGTTACCGACCCGGAAGAAAAGCGCAAACACATTGGGCACGAATTCATCCGCGTGTTTGAGGAAGAATCCAAGCGCCTCGGACCCTTTGACTATCTGGCGCAGGGTACCCTCTACCCTGATGTGATTGAATCTGCCGATACCAACGTCGATCCGCAAACCGGTGAGCGAGTTGCGGTCAAAATCAAAAGTCACCACAATGTTGGCGGTTTGCCCAAAGACCTGCGCTTCAAGCTGATTGAACCGCTACGCAAGCTGTTTAAGGACGAAGTGCGCAAAGTGGGGCGATCGATCGGACTGCCCGAAGAAATTGTGCAGCGACAGCCCTTCCCCGGTCCTGGTCTGGCCATCCGCATCTTAGGAGAAATCACTGAAGAGCGACTGGACATTCTGCGCGAGGCCGACTTCATCGTTCGCCAGGAAATCAATCGACACGGCATTTACAACGAGCTATGGCAAGCCTTCGCGGTGCTGCTGCCAATTCGCAGCGTCGGCGTCATGGGCGACCAGCGCACTTATGCATACCCCATCGTCCTGCGCTTAGTGACCAGCGAAGACGGCATGACCGCTGATTGGGCTAGAGTTCCCTACGATTTTCTGGAACTGGTCTCAAATCGGATTGTCAACGAAGTTCAAGGTGTTAATCGTGTCGTCTACGATATCACCTCCAAACCACCTGGAACGATCGAGTGGGAGTAGTGCAGCATCAGATCTCCAGATCCCCGACTTCTTACTGATTGGTTGCGCATGATTAGGGGTTTACCAAAGAAGTCGGGGATCTTGCTTAGGATCCACCAAAGAAGTCGGAGATCTCAGTTGCTTGCTTGATTTGTGGAAAACCTGCACAGAACCTGTGGAAAACGCATGGAAAATACAGGTTTTCTGTGGAAAACCTACAAAAATTTTACTAACAGAGCAAACCAATAGCGTGACCTTTGCGTTGGGGGATGGTTTCAGCCAGTTGTAGACTGGTCTGAGTCTGATAGAGACCCGTTGCTGCACTTCTTGCCGCGTCAAGCGTTGACCTTGAGCAAACGCCACTAGTGCAAGAAGTCAGAAGTATGAAATCGAAGTACGAAGTCAGAAACGATGACGGGATAAGCTCTTTACTGACTTTTAACGGGCTAGTTATTTCTGCCCTGGTGTACTAGACGATTGAAACTTCGTTTCAATTCATCCTGCTTTTCAGCAGCGCCCATTATCAATCAGGTACGTTAAGATATATGAAGAGATGCGGATGAGTTAGGAAATTAACCCAAGGCAAATTCCTATGCTGACCTCAACAGACTTTGGTGGATTGATCAGCGATCGCTTCTGCAAAAACTTCTTCCCCATTCCGGCAACGAACGAGCTGTCAAACGGGATGCTGACCCCCGATTTTGTGCTGCCGAATGTGACTCATGGCGGAACGGTGAAGCTGTCAAACTATCGCGGACGAAAGCCAGTTGTTCTGGCGTTTACCCGCATCTTTACGGAAAAGCAGTACTGTCCATTCTGTTTCCCCCACATCAAGGCGCTGAATGAGCGTTATCAAGAGTTTTGCGATCGCAATATCGAACTCTGGATGATCACCAGCACTGACAAACCGCAAAGCCAAATTGTCATTCGAGACTTGGGACTGAAAATGCCGTTGCTGAGTGATTCAAGCTGCCGAGTCTTTCGTGCCTATCAGGTTGGACAAGCGATCGGGGCCCCATTGCCTGCCCAGTTTGTTCTGGATCATCACGGTCGATTGCGCTATAAGCACCTATTCTCATTCCTGGATCACAATGCCAGTGTTGAAACTCTCCTGAAGACTGTAGACAGCTTGTAGCAATTCCCAATTAAGGAACGTGGATTCAATACCATGCAAACGTTCGTTGGCTTAGGGGCGGGTTTAGCAGGTGATTGAACACTTAAACTAAAGGCGATCGGCAAAATCCGCCCCCACAGAAAATTCAGTCATCTAACGTGTAGCTGGAGCGGCTTACGGTGATGGCGGTGCAGGAGCAGGAGAGGCGGGGACAGCAGGGCTGGGTGCAGGAGCCACGGTTGGTGGCTGAGTTGCGGCGGGAGCAGGGGATGCAGCGGGACTGGGAGCAACAGAGGGTGCAGCAGTGGGCGCAGGCGACTGAGTTGCTGTGGGTGCTGGGCTAATAGCCGGGACGGGCGATCGCTCACCCAAAATGCTGGTATCACCATTAAAAAATACGCCGGAAATACAGGCAATCATCGTAGTCGCTAGCGTACCGACAAACAGAGCCTTCCAACCAAGTTCCGAAATGTCCTGGCGGCGGGAGGGAATCAGGGCGATCAAACCGCCGACGAAAATGCCAACGGAGGCCAAATGGGCAAATCCAGAGAGGGCATAGCTGACGATGACGACCGTGCGCGGATCAACCTCTCCCGCCAGCGCTGCCCGCCCCAGCTCGATATACGGAGGAATCGCCGTTTCAAACAACCGGCGTCCAATGATTACCGAGGCTTGCCAGGTTTCATCCAGGTTGTCCGAAACAGCGGTCAATAGCGTCAATGGGAAGAACAATACTCCCAGAATATTCTGCAGGGTCACATACTGGAAGACTTGACCAATGTATTGCAATGGCACCACACTCGATTGACTCAAGCTAGCCAATGCCGCAAAGCTCTGATCGATGACGTAAACCAATCCCAGAATGATAATCAGCACGGCGGCGATCGCGGCTGCCATCTTCAAACCATCCAATGCTCCCAATATAGCCGCATCTAATGGACTGACCCGCTCAACCAGTTCTCCAGCGATCGTTTCTTGAGGTCTCGCTGAAATTTCTTCTCGTTGGGGCCGATCACCGGAAGATAAAGGCTTCTCTCCTCTCAACAGGCGTGCAATTTCTTCATCTTCATCAGTCGCGGAAATTGTGTCATTCACAAGTGGCTGTTCGGCCGCCGTCCTGGCTCTACGTCGTTTACTGAGTCCTTCTTCTTGAGGAATACCACTGGCTGTTAACGGCGTTTCCGTTTCGGGTATCAGAATCTTGGAAATCACGAAGCAAGCTGGAATAGCGATGATAGAAGCCGAAACGAGGTGAGCCAAAATATTAGGGAATGAATCTTGCAAGGCTTTGACATAGATTGCCAGGGTTGATGAGGCCGCCGTTCCAAAACAGCATGCCAGAATTGCACACAGCTCACTGCGCGTCATCTTTTCCAGAAACGGTCTGACTACCGTTGCAGCTTCAATTCCCACAAAAATGTTGGCCGCTCCGCTAAGAGATTCTGCACCACTCAACCGCATGGCTCGATAAAAAATTGCTGCAAAGAAGTTAACCACGGGTTGAATCACGCCAATGTTATAAAGCAATGCCATTAATCCAGCAAAGAAAATGACCGGCGGCAGCACTCGAAAGACAAACAACCCTCGGATAACGACATTGGCAGGTCGATCCGGAGTGGGAATGAAATCAGGACCGAATAGAAACTGAGCAGCGCGATCGACCGCCAGAAACACCCCATTCAGCAACTGACTAAACGCATTCAGGGCAAATTTTGTCGGTGGAAACCAGAACACCAGAAATCCCAAAAGCAGTTGCAAGCCGATGCCCCAAATAATCACGCGCCACGGAATCGATCTTCGGTTTTCGGAGAACACCCACGTAATCAAGCAGATACCAAAGATGCCAAGAAAAGAAAGGAGATTGAGATAAGACATTGGCTAAGTCCCTTGCTCTGGGATTTGCTATAACCAGGACACAACCAAAATATGCGAATCCGTTGATTTGGTAGCACAGAACATGCCTAGAGTTTTCAAAACTTAATTTCAGTTGGTCATTAACGATTACGGAATCAGCTTTTTACTGACTTTTAACTGGCTGTTATTTCTGCCCTAGTGTACTAGATACTTTTGATAGTCATGATTATCATTGGTTCGGCACTGGCTGAGGCGATCGCCTGTTTCATGATGTGCCGTTATCTGTGGTCGTTCTGTGTCCTAAGGTAGAGGTTGTGACAACACGGGATGCAACCAGATCAAAGACTGAATAGGACACTGAAACAAGGGTTTATGCGTTCGATCGCATTCTCCGCACGCGAAACGCCTTAACTCGGTTACTGGCTGGATTCAACCCATCTAATGGTTATTGAGAAAGATTTAAACAGCGGATTGGAGTCAAGCCTGCTGCGATCTGCTGCCAGGTTAAGCCAGCGTCATTGGAGCGGAAAATTTGCCCCTCGCTGGTTCCAAAAGCCACGAAATTTTCTGACGTGGCAAGGGTTCCGGTGTCGATATTGTCTAAAAACCAGTCTGGCAACCCCTGCTCACATTTCTCAAATGTTCCTGGCTGGTTGAGTGAACGGCGGTAGATGGCCGCTTTATTGGTACGAGGACCGGTCGAAGTGGTCATCAAAATCGTGTCTTTGCACACTGCTACGGCTCGTGAGTAAGGGGCGTGAAGGTTTGTGCGATCGAAACTCCAAGAATTCCCGCTATCTTGACTGGTCGCCAGTCCTTGAGCCGTCGCCGCCAGCACCAGACCAGGATAATCTGGAACAGTTTGCACCTCGTGAACATCCGCATCAACGTCGATAGTCGGTTGCCAGGACTGTCCCTGGTCATTGGAGCGTAAGATGCCACCAACATGCACATTTACATAAAGTTCACCAGATTGACCCATTGCCAGCGATCGCACATCGGGAGGTCCACCCCACGGGGTATACCACTCTTCTCGTCCCTCGACTGACTCAAAGCAATTCATGCGATGCATATTTCCGTCTGTGATGTGGATGAGACAGGCTCCAGACGTTCCAACCAGAACTGCATCCTTGATCGGCAAAAGACAGTTCAATTGCAAATCATTCACCAAAGCAACTCGATGCCACTTACTATTAGAGTTACGATGCCAGACCGAGTTATAGTCCGCGATCGCCCATAACCCGTCAGACCTTGAGGCAAGCGCCGTGATGGAATACCCTTCCAGTTCAACATGCCGCTCAGAGTTGAGAAATACTAAGCCGTTAGATGTTCCAGCGATGATCAGGGGTGAGTTCACATCGGCTAGCGTGTGCTCAACCTGCGCAGTTAATTGCTGTGCAGAATCATTCATAGTCTGCCTCCCTATTCATCAAGACTGCTGCTGTAGATTCAGTGCCTATTCTTCCTGATCGATACCGCAACTCTACTCATAAACCTATTCTACTGAATCCGTTGAATGGCAGTGTTTAGTCACATCCCAAAGCCGAACCATTGGCAGCACTGGCAACTGCATACATGGCTCAACCGAACCGTTATTGACTATTGAGCGGCTGAATACATTCAGGTCGATCGCAGCTAGCCCGATTTACAGCACTATCGACTGGATATGCAATCATTTCCGCTTCCGGGTATGGACGCAATAGTGGCTGCAGTATTGATGCTGTTTGCAGTTCAGGATCTAACCAGGTGTCATAATTTTCAGGATGCAGAATTACAGGCATGCGATCGTGGACAGGTGTTAGCACATCATTTGCTGCTGTTGTTAGGATTGTGCAGGTTTCGAGCGGTTCACCCTCTGGACTTTGCCAGTGTTCCCAAAGTCCAGCAAAGGCAAAGGGTTGATGGTCTTGCAGATGAAAATAAAACGGCTGCTTTTTGCGTTCTTGGCGTTGCCATTCATAAAATCCATCTGCCACAACCAAACAACGACGGTATCGAAATGCGGCACGGAAGGAGGGTTTCTCCGTAACCGTCTCCGATCTCGCATTGATTAATTTTGCTCCGATGCTAGAGTCCTTTGCCCATGAGGGAATGAGTCCCCACTGTAGAACTTTAAAGTGTCGTTCTGGTTGCTGGGCAGTCTTGAGCACCGTTGCTATAAACTGAGTTGGTGCAATGTTGTAACGGGGTGTGAGCAGTGGCACAACGGCCAGTTGAAAAGCGGTTGCGATCGCTTCAGTTGAATGAGTTTGGGTAAACCGTCCGCACATAAGATTGGAGAGTGAAATGTAAGCAGCAAACCGATTTGTCCTTCCAATTCCACCATTTTAGTAACTCTGGCTCAGGATTATCAGTTGAGGCATAGTACACACTTTCTGTTTAATCAATAGTTCGGACAGTTTTTGGAGAGAAAAAAGGTTTCTAGACAAAAAGCTACCTCCGTTTGTAAGGTGCAGATATCCAAATCGAACACCCAGGAGGTAGCGATGCAGACTATTCTACAAGCCCTATTAGCCAAAATAGGCTTGTAGCAAACCGCAACAAAAGTTTCTGTTGACGCTGTTTCCCACGATTCTTTTAATGTGTGGCAAAGTCAACTTTACCAACATGAGTCGCTATAGTCAGTGGTCAGAGATGAGCTTGCCGTTATGCCCCCATGAGAGGGTGAAGAGGGTGGAGAAGAGGCAGGTTGTTGCTTCGGCATAAACGATTTTTCCTCAGATTTGCATGACTGAACCCTATTCTCGATTCAGTTTCTACTCGTTCTCGATTTTGACTTCATCACTGTTTAGGTTAGCCCTTCTGACTCGTTCTAGGAAATGCTGACGATTATGTTGCCCGGTTGATTTTGTTCGTAGTTGCTTTAATCGCTCTATCTCAGCTTCATCTGCCCAAATTATCCATTATCGAGGCAGATGCTCCTGTTGCCTGGCGTTGACCCAACCTGCTCGAATCCAACTGTACAAGGTAACAGTCGGCATGGACAAGACTTGAGCCAAATCGGTGAGCCACCATTCATGCAAGGGTAACTCTTGCTTTGTTCGCTGGTTTCGGGTTGTGTGTAATCCCAAGTTGCGCACCAAACTCTGAATCTGTTGAGCATTAAATGTAGAGCGGCGCTTGGGAGGATAAAATCCTGCTTGATTTAACTGTTGAGCAATCTCTTGAGCACCGCATCCTTGTGCGACTAACTCATGCACTCGTGTACACAGTTGCGAGTAGTTGCTCAGTTGCGTTAACTTTGCCACAGGGCGCTGAATTTGGGTTTCGCTACAAGCTCCGCCGACCCATTCGAGCATTAGATGAGCAAACTCGTTCTCATTCACATTCAGAATAACTCGCACTAAAATCTGTCGCAAAATCTCCTTGCGCTGTGTATTGGTTGTTGTGCTTGCATCCCATAACTGAGGGATACGATTGGCTAACTGACGAATCGCTTCACGCTCATCCTCACTCACCTGGTTACTTTGCTGTTGACAAAACCGTTTGTATTCTTCCTGGAGTTGTTGGTGTCTTCTGAGGTTTGCTTCCCATTCTTGGGCTAGCTGACGGGCAACCAATCGATTTTCTGGCTCGACTAACTGATAGTGGCGTTGAGCACGGTTGGCTTCATAACTGGCACGCTCTAAGCGTTGTTGCCAGTGACAATTCAGGTCTTGGCGTTCCTGTTCGAGTTGGGTGAGCGCTGCGAGTGATAGTTCAATCGCGGCAGGTGAAAGGGCTTGGAGAGCGAATGATACGACCGCTTGATCTAATGATTTTCCAGAAATGCCCTGGCAGGATACGCCGCCATAGTCAGTTGCCTGCCGCCCACATCGGTATTGATGACCTTGCGGCTGATAGTGAATGCTCATCCGGCATCCGCACTTGCCACACACTAACAGTCCCACTAACAGCCCGTTGCCGGACTGTGCGGCTCCAACGGACTCGGCACCGCGTCGGTTCGCCTGTAATTGCGCCTGATTGAGTTGGTATTGCTCCCAACTGATGTAAGCTGGCAGTTGATCTCGAATCATCACATGCCAGTCTTCCATCGCCATTTTTTTCGTTCGAGTCCTGGATGGTTCCTCCTTTGCAGGCACTCCCTGCCGCCGTCCGTAAGCGTAGGCTCCCGCATAAATTGGATTCTTGAGCGTATTTTGCAAAGACACGCGATTCGGACGATGCCATTCCAGGTCGCCTTTGCATTCTCCAGTTCGGACGCGAATTCCAATGTCAATCTGGTGTTCGACCAGATACCGGAGCACGGCATGAACGGTTCCCAACTCCTCGAATTTCCGAAAGACCAATCGCGTTACCTGTTGGACTTGTTCATCTGGGTCAAACACGACTTCCCCAGACGCACGTCGCACGTATCCGGTTGGCACCGGAAAGTTTAGTGCGCCGCGTTGGGCTTTACTGATTCGACCTTGGCTCATGCGCTGTTTGAGTAAATGCAATTCGGCTGCACTCATCGTCCCTTTGAGTCCTAACAACAAGCGGTCATTGTACTGACTGGGATCATACACGCCATCGAGGTCTGCAATCAGAGTGCCGAACAGGGCGCAAATCTCTAGCAGGTGATGCCAATCTTTACAGCTTCGAGCGAGCCGCGACATCTCTATCCCTAAAATTAATCCCACATGCCCCATTCCGACTTCTGCGACTAGGGGAATTAGGGGTCTCGACGGGGGGGAGGGGTGGATTCAGACATGCACACGGTTCCTCGGTGGGTGGGCTTTCAGCAGACTGTATCCTCATGGCGATTGCCACAAGGTTCAGCAATCCTTCAATACTCACAATACCTTGGGGCGATCGCGCTTTGCCTTCTATAGGGGCATAACGGCAAGGTAACTGAATTTATTTTTAGAGACGCAAAACAGTTCACTGGACTGTTTGATGCTCAAACCCGCTATCCTGACAAGCTCGATTTCCATTTCAATGCTGCTTTGACGGCTTTGAACTTGGCGAAATATGAGCACCAATTGCGTTATGCTCAGACGGATGTAAACCCGCCTTCACCGCCTTTTTCGATGGCTAGTTACAAACGCTTCGCGTTCAATGACCATTTGCTCGAACGATTTATTTCCAAGTTAGATCTCGATCCAACTTTGATTAAATCTCATCCCAACTATGAAAACCTCCGCTCCTACGGCATCATAGCTGCCTAATTCTGTCCAGACTATTGCTCTAAGCAACTTTGACGTAAGGGCCTAAAGCTAGGGCGGCGTTTCAAGGCAAGTTGAAACGCCGCCCTCATCTTGTCTCTGGCTTCTACCCGCGTTCAGGATTTATGCAGATTTGCGTAGCCTCGACCTGTGCTCACCCGATGACCGGTTGAAGTTACGCTGAGAAACCCTCAAAGACCTTTTCGCTGAGACTAGGCGAGGTCGAAGCGATCAAGGTTCATCACCTTGTCCCACGCCGCCACAAAGTCATGCACAAATTTTGGCTGTGAGTCCTCACATCCGTAGACTTCTGCGAGGGCGCGGAGCTGAGAGTTTGAACCGAAGATGAGATCGACACGGGTGCCGGTCCACTTGAGTTCGCCGTTTGCGATCGCGCCCTCAAACTCATCGTCCGCCTCCGAGACCGGCTTCCACGCCGTGCTCAGGTCGAGCAGGTTCACAAAGAAGTCATTGGTCAACGTCTCGGGTCGATGGGTGAAGACGCCGTGTTTGGACCCTCCAAAGTTCGCACCCAGGACGCGCATACCACCGATAAGCACTGTCAACTCAGGGGCGGACAGACTCAGCAATTGCGCCTGATCGACCATCAACTCTTCAGGCGATTCACTGTGTTTGCCTCGGAAGTAGTTACGGAACGCCTCTGCCTTTGGCTCCAGGGGGGCAAAGGACTCGACATCCGTTTTCTCCTGCGATGCATCCGTGCGTCCCGGCTTGAAGGGAACCGTCAGGTCGTGATCGGCATTTTTCGCCGCTTGCTCAACGCCCGCGCAGCCGCCCAAAACGATCAAATCAGCAAGCGAAACTTGCTTCCCACCGGACTGCGAGCTATTGAACTCCCGTTGGATCGCCTCCAGGGTTTGCAGCACCGTTGCCAACTGGGCTGGCTGGTTGACTTCCCAATCCTTCTGCGGCGCGAGACGAATCCGCGCTCCGTTCGCTCCACCGCGCATGTCGGAGCAGCGGAACGTTGACGCCGATGCCCAAGCGGTCGAAACCAGTTGGGAAACCGACAGTCCCGATGCAAGAATCTTGCCCTTGAGGGCAGCGATGTCCTGCTCATCAATCAACACATGCGTGACTGGAGGGATGGGATCTTGCCACAAGAACTCTTCTGCTGGGACCTCTGATCCGAGATAGCGAACTCGGGGCCCCATGTCCCGATGCGTCAGCTTGAACCACGCCTTGGCGAACGCGTCGGCGAACTCATCCGGGTTGTCGCGGTAACGCCGCGCAATCGGCTCGTAGATAGGATCCATCTTCATGGACATGTCCGCCGTGGTCATCATGGGGGCGTGCCGTTTCGACGGATCGTGCGCGTCGGGTACCGTACCCGCACCCGCACCATCTTTAGGTCTCCACTGCCATGCGCCAGCGGGACTCTTCGTTAGCTCCCAATCATATTTGAACAGGGTTTCGAGATAGCTGTTGTCCCACTGCGTCGGCGTGGGAGTCCATGCCCCTTCGATGCCGCTGGTGATTGCATCGACGCCGACACCCGTGTTGAAGGTGCTCTTCCAGCCGAGGCCCTGCTCCACGATGGTAGCGCCCCCAGGGTCAGCACCGACGTGCGTCTCTTCGCCCGCACCATGACATTTGCCGAAGGTGTGTCCACCAGCGGTAAGTGCGACGGTTTCTGCATCGTTCATCGCCATCCGCCTAAAGGTCTCGCGAATATCGCGCCCTGAGCCAACCGGATCAGGTTCGCCATCTGGCCCTTGCGGGTTCACGTAAATCAGCCCCATCTGAACGGCGGCGAGAGGATTCAGGAGCACGCGATCGCCTTCGTAACGCTCATTGCCAAGCCAGGCTTTCTCAGATCCCCAGTAGATATCTTCCTCAGACTCCCAGACGTCTTCGCGCCCGCCACCAAAGCCGATCGTCTTGAAGCCCATCGATTCGAGCGCGCAGTTGCCTGCGAAGATCATGAGGTCGGACCACGAGATTTTCTTGCCGTATTTCTGCTTGATTGGCCAAAGCAATATGCGCGCCTTATCGAGGTTGGCATTGTCGGGCCAACTGTTGAGGGGCTCAAACCGCTGGCTACCTGAGCCTGCGCCGCCGCGACCGTCGCCAATACGATACGTGCCTGCGCTGTGCCACGCCATCCGAATGAAGAGCGGCCCATAGTGCCCGTAGTCGGCCGGCCACCAATCTTGCGACGTGGTCATCAGCTCGAAGATATCTGCCCTCACGGCAGCTAAGTCGAGGCTCTTAAACTCCTCAGCGTAGTTGAACGCCTCACCCATCGGATTGGACTGGGGTGAGTGCTGGTGGAGTATCTTCAGGTTCAACTGATTCGGCCACCAGTCTCGGTTAGACGGGCCACCACGAGGCATGAATTTCTGAACTTCGCCCGTAAATGGGCATTTGCTTTCGGCGCTCATAGTATCTCCTACTCAAGTCATGGTATGGATTTTTTGATGTACGGCAGGTATTGCATAACGAATAGCACATTAGTAATTATTGGGATAATCGATGAGAAATATAATTGACGAGAAATATAAACAACGTTGTGATTCGAAACAATCGGTTATATCAATAGCCCCAGAGTGAGCCTGTACAAGCATACTTATCTGTCCACCGTAATGCCATTGCTGTATTTGCACAACTTCGGCAGGGTATTCCGACTAACTTCGGCACCCTAATCTCATCCAACTTCGGCAGGGTAGCTTCATCAACTTCGGCAGGTGTGAAACTATAAAAATAATCGTGCGTGAGATCGCCTCAACACTAACGTCAATTACACAAATCGAAACAAGACTTTCTATTGAGAACGCATTAAGCACTCTCCAGTTGCGGCTGAATTTTACTGGTGAGTTTACGCATCGACTCGCCTTTGAGAATTAATCGGAGTGAATCATGCACAATGCGGTCAAGAATGGCATCTGCTAAGGTCGGGTCTTGAATCTGCTGATACCATTGATTGACTGGAAGTTGGGTTGCAAATAAAGACGAGGCTTTGCGATAACGTAAGTCGAGCAAGTCTAACAAATCACGCGCATCTTGTGGCGAGAGTGGGTCTCTGAGCCAATCATCAAAAATGAGCAGACCGAAGCTGGCTAGTTGACGTTGCAGTTTCGGAAATGAACCATCGGCTTTGGGTAGTGTTTCAAATGTGTGATTGGCATCTGGTAAGGGCACTGCACTGTGATGCCTCTACGGGAGACAAACAACACGTCTAAAACACCACCGATTTGCGGCCCTGGGCTCCCCACGTTTTCTGCCCATAGAATGTAGGGGTACTGATGGGGAAGACGCTTGACTCGATCTACCGATGATGCCGCACCTTCAACGCTTAGATCGCTCTGGCGGGTGTTGAACACGTTAAGGGCTTACCGCTGGCTCTCTCTGGGAGCATTGCTCAGTCTGCTGTTGCTGACAGTTGCCAATGCCATCACACCCCAATTGTTTCGCTGGGGCATTGATCAGGGCATCGCTAAACACGATTTGCGAATTGTGCTGTACAGTGCCGGAGCAATGGTGGTCGCCGCGATCGCCCGGGCGCTGTCCAACTTTGGGCAAAGTTTTTGGGCAGAGGCGGCTTCTCAAGGCGTGGCGTTTGACCTGCGGAATCGAATTTTTAGCAAAATTCAGAACCTCAGTTTTAGCTACCACGACCAGGCGCAAACCTCCCAATTGCTCACCCGAATGACGAGTGACATCGAGCAGATTCGCACGTTTTTGGGCACCAGTTTGATTCAGGTGATTAGTTCGGTCGTGACACTGGTGAGTATTGCGATCATTTTGCTGATCATGAACTGGCAATTGGCACTGATTACACTCACCGTGGTACCGATGGCAGGTTGGTTGCTGACTCGTTTTCTGGTGCGCAATGGCCAGTTGTTTCGGCAAGTGCAGGAACAATTGAGTGACTTAAACGCAGTATTGCAAGAAAATTTATTGGGCGTGCGGGTGGTCAAAGCGTTTGTGCGCGAACCGGCGGAAACTCAGCGCTACACGATCATGAATGATGCGTTGGTGAAGGCCAATATGAAAACCATTCGGGCAATTCGCAACACCTTTCCGATCATTTTCTTACTCACGAATTTAGTCACGTTAGTAGTGTTTGGCTATGGCGGTGCGCAAGTGATTGGCAATCGATTTTCGATTGGTGAGTTGGTTGCGTTTAACTCCTATTTATTGTTCATTCTGCAACCCATTTTGTTGATTGGCTTTGCCGCACCCGCGATCGCCCAGTCTTCGGCATCTGTTGAGCGGGTGTACGAAGTGGTGGATGCTGAAATTGAAATTCGCGATCGCCTGGGTGCTGTACCGTTTGAAACCTGTGGCGGCAGAATTACCTTTGAACATGTGTCGTTTCGCTATCCGGGTGCAACCCGAGAAGCTCTCAAAGCCGTGTCCTTTGAAACCAAACCCAACGAGTTGATTGCCGTGTTAGGGATGACCGCTTCTGGCAAAAGCACCATCATGAACCTGATTCCGCGATTTTATGATATCACGACTGGTGCCGTCCGCATTGACGGGCGAGATGTGCGAGATTTTACGCTGGCCAGTCTGCGATCGCACATTGGCATCGTGTTTCAAGAAACAACGCTGTTTTCGGGGACTCTGCGCGAAAACATTGCTTACGCCAAACCCAATGCCACGTTGGATCAGGTGATCACAGCGGCAAGCACGGCCCACATTCATGACTTCATCATCAGTTTGCCAGACGGGTACGACACTATCGTGGGCGAACGGGGCGTGGGGTTATCGGGGGGACAAAAACAACGGATTGCGATCGCCCGCACCCTCCTCACCGATTACAGCATCCTGATTTTGGATGACAGCACCTCGGCCGTGGATGCCCAAACCGCGGCCCAAATTCAGGCATCCCTCGATGATCTCATGCGGCAGCGAGCCTGTGTCACCTTTGTCGTGGCCCAACGGATCAGCACCGTTCGCAATGCCGATCGCATTTTCCTGATGGACAACGGGCATTTAGTGGCTCAGGGCACCCACGAAGAGCTAATGCAAACCAGTCCGCTATATGGCGTAATTTTAGAATCCCAGGTCAAGCAACTACCGTGTATACACAAGTCTCACTGAATCCGACCCTTGGGGGGGCACTCCCCCAAACCCCCCGAACTCAGGGTTTTTGCTTGTGAGAACTGACAAAGCTTGTCTCGTGTTCTCACAAGCAAAACAGGCTGCGTCCCCCGTAGCTTGCTTCTGCGCAGCAGTACCCCCTCCAGAAGGTGTGAACGGTGAAAAGCGAAAGACTCTGGTACAACAAGGGGGAAAGTTCGATCAAAGTCTTTGCACTCAACAAACTAGCCCTTGCGGGGGGTGTGGGGGAGTTAGGACCCCACAAAGCGGGGGACCGGGGGGAAGTCCCCCGGCACAGTTTTTGGGTTTAGCCAAGATGTGTATACACGGTAGGGTGAAGCCAGGAGTAGCTGCATGAGAGGTATAGGCCCGATGGTTGTCTCTGAGCAAACGACAACCCGCGAACTCTCCACCGTGCGACGATTCTTGCAATACTTGCGCCCTTATCGCCAGGAAATTCCCATCGTGTTCACCCTGATTCTGATGGGTGCGGCGACACAGGCGATCGGTCCCTTCTTTCTCGGTTGGTCCATTGACCATTTGATTGCTCAAGGCAATCTGCAAGGCCTGGTGCAAATGCTGGTGTTCCTGGGGCTGATCTACCTGACGGGCATGTGGGCAATTCGGGGGCAAATCTTGCGGGTCGGCTCCATCATGCAACGCTTACTCGCTCAACTGCGCCAGGATATTTTCATCAAGATTCAAAGTTTGCCACTCAGCTTTTTGATCAGAGCGAAGCGGGTGATTTGATGAGTCGCTTGCTGAACGATGTCAACACCGTAAATCAGGCCTTCGGGCAAACGGTGGCCCAAATGCTGGGCAACTTGTTTAGCCTGGTTGGCATCGTCATCGCCATGCTAGCCATTAACCTGCAACTGGGTCTGCTCAGTAATCTGGCAGTCCCATTGATGATTTTTACCACAGGATTATTTGCGCGCTGGGCCAGAGCCAGGTTTCGCGTCACCCGCCAAACAATCGGCGAACTCTCGGCCCGGTTGGAAGAAGACATTGGCAGTGTGCGAGAAGCCCAGGCATTTAACCGGATTCAACTCAACATTGAGGAGTTTAGCCAGCTCAATGCCGCCAATCGAGATGCCAATGTGCAGGCCGTCGCGATTACGGCTGCCTTTCTGCCCTCAATCGATTTTCTCAACACGCTGGCAACCGGGGGAGTGCTTGCCTACGGAGGATACCTGGCAGTGACCGGGGCGGCGACGGTGGGCGTGGTCACGTCCTTCCTGCTCTATGTGCAACAGTTCTTTCGCCCGATTCAGATTCTCAGCCAGTTTTATACCCAGGCACAGTATGCCTTTGCCGGATTGGAGCGCATCTTTCTCCTGTTGGATGAACCCGTGCAGCTTCAAGATGCACCCGATGCCGCAGAAATGCACCCGATGCAGGGCGATGTGGTGTTTGATGCTGTCATGTTTGGGTATACCGCCAATCAGCTGGTGCTGAAAGACGTGAATCTGCACGCCCAACCGGGGCAAATGGTGGCGCTGGTCGGACCGACGGGCGCGGGCAAAAGTAGCATCATCAATCTGATTCTGCGCTTTTATGATGTCACAGGGGGTGCAGTTAAAATTGATGGAATTGACGTGCGCAGCGTCACCCAGGCAAGCCTGCGCAGACAAATTGGCATCGTGTTACAGGACAACTTGCTGTTTACCGGTACGGTGGCCGAAAATATCGCCTTTGGCTGTCCCCACGCGACTCAGGTAGAGATTGAAGCCGCTGCACAAGCGGCGAATGTGCATGAATTTATTACCTCATTGCCGCAAGGGTACAGTACGCAACTGGGGGAACGGGGTGCGCCGTTGAGCCAAGGACAACGACAACTGATCAGCATTGCCAGGTCCGTGTTGATTAATCCCCGCATTTTGATTCTCGATGAAGCGACCAGCAGCATTGATACCCGCACAGAGGCACTGGTACAAGCCGCGATCGCGCGTTTACTAATCAATCGCACCAGTTTCGTGATTGCCCATCGCTTAAGCACCGTCACTCAAGCGGATCAAGTCCTCGTCATTCAACAGGGCACGATTGTCGAACAAGGCACCCATGCACAACTCATGGCACAACAGGGACTCTATGCCAACCTCTATGCCATTCAATTAGGGCCGGTCAATCCTCAAGTCTAAGAGGATGTTTTAAAAGTCCTACTGTTTGTAGCAAAGCGTGCAAGATCCCCCTTTTCTTTTGGCTCATGTTTAAAATGTGTGCAGGAGTAGATCAAGGGAGTGGATATGGAATTTCCCATCACCAATTTGCTCGATCGCAGCAATTGCACTCAATGGATCATTGAGCATTTTCACCCGAGTGGATTTGGCTGTAAAAAGTGTGGAGCAGGGGTAGAACAGTCCCGCAAATTTAGAACGACTCGACGCAGGCAATTGACAGTGTATCGATGTCGTCAGTGCAACCAAACCTACAACCTATACAGTGGGACGTTGTTTGAACAGCATCATCTCACCCCAGAGCAAATTGTGTTACTGATCCGAGGTGTTTTCAAAGGAGAATCGTCCAGAACCTTAGCAGCAGAACTGGGACTCAGTTACCAAACCGTGCTTCACCTGAGACATCAATTGCACAACCGGGCGCAAGCATTACAACCGGAGACTCCCCTACCTGACTGCGCCAGTGAGACCGATGAGATGTTCCAGAATGCAGGGGAGAAGGGGGACAAGCATGGTGACCCTTTTGACCCTCCCCGCCGACGAGCCAATAAGCGACCGGGCAAAGGAACCGATGACAATGAGCGACCTCCGATTGTCGGAACGGTTGGACGAGAAACTGGACACGTGCGACGGCGTGTTGTGAACAATACGACTGGACAACCATTAGTCAATCATGTCGATCAATTTACAGTGAGGCAAACGCAGTTATTTACAGATGAATCAGCGAGTTACAACCATGTCATACGCAACCATGCCACGGTTTGTCACAGCCAGAACGAGTGGGCAAGAGATGATGATGGAGATGGGATTCGAGAAGTTCATGTCAACACGGTTGAAGGACTATGGACAGATGTACGAAACTTTTTGAGACCTTTCAAAGGAGTTCATAAAGACTACTTGAGTGGTTACGTTGCCATTTTTGAGTTTAATCGGAACTTGAAACGCTTGAATTCAGCCTTTATTGCCTCACTTGTTAACTTGCACACTTTTCGTAGATGAGCCGGGATTGTTTGAAGTGTTTTTCCAGGTCTATGCCGCGTTGATGCGTGGCGGATATCTCCAAGCCTATCAGCCATGGAAGGGTGTAATTAGAAGTGGCAGTTAAGGTCAAACCGCATTTTGAGCAAGATCCAACCAATAGGTCTGCCAATCCTGGTTTACCCGCAGCACGCGCAACGCTAACATTGCCTCCGCCTTGGCAACATTCCACCAACTGCCCGAGCGTTTGAGTCGCTGCTGAATCACGTAGCGATGAGCACTCTCAATTTCACCAGAACCAATGGGTAAGTCAGATCAGATCGCGCCTTTGTAGTCGAGTTGGTCTAAGCGATTGTGGATATAACGGTAGGCACACCGCACGGGTGCGGCTTTGTCTGGCACTGATTCGGACTCAAGAAAAGGACGGAGCGCTTGGAGAACCGCCGTGACATGGTTGTGTTTGAGTCGTCGCTTTTGCTGCTCTAGCCAGGGTTTGGGATACTCTGGAGCACAGACGGTACTGGCATCAGCCAGATAGTCACACAGATGATAGAAATCGAGCAAGTAGCGACCGGGTTGGCCCAATCGCTGGGCAACTTGGTCGGCAATCCAGGGAGCACCATCGCCGACTCCATGCACATAGGTTTGCTGCCCCACCCCCACTCGAATCGCACTGGTAATCAGTTGTTCGCCTGCGTCATCGGTACTGCCCAAGGTTGCCCCAAAGATCAAATTGTCTTGCCCTTGAGTGTGAGCCAATGCCAACCGAGCTTCGTGCCAACCGATTTGGCGAGTAGTGCGACGGTCCATCACTTTCCCTTCCACGGTTGTTGCCTCAGTTGTGACAATTGGAATCATGCTTCCGTCCATTTCCACAATCAAACAATCGACTCCATCGTGTTCGGGTATCTCAGTTTTAAGTTGACGACGTTGGGTTTGTAGAACCTGTTCGGCGTGCTGTTGGCTAATCGCTTGGGCTGAACTCACCGGCACACTAATCCCATGATGCTCTTGCAACTTCTTGGGAATTTGTCCAAACGGTACATCTGCCCCAAAATCCGTAATCACTCGTTGCAGGGGCAACGAATACCCACGACACTGGACTCCGGCTGTTTGACTAAACGGGCGGCCAATCCCTTTGCCCTTGCCGTAGCTAAACAATTGCTCGATTACTTCAATGGTTCCAAAGCAAGTGTACCAGTAGAGAAGTTTTTTCGGGTGCGTTGAGCCTGCGGATGGGTTTTAACGAACTCGTCGTGTTGCGCTTGATTTTGTCGAGTTGCCCATCCTTGCAAGGCAGCTTGCCCCATTTGTCGGATTTCTTCAATCACCCGTTGTTCTGCTTCATTGGCTTTGATAAGGTCTCCTGCAGCGTTCTCCACGACGCACAATAAGCTCTCGATCTTGGCTTTCAGTTCAGGATGTCGGCTGAGCCGCTCCTCTAAACTCGCACAGATAGTCGTAGTCTCGACTTGGTGGTGAGGTGATTCTTGGATCATTGGTCAATGCCCCGTGCTCGTTACAAATTCCTTGTATCATAGCGACTCCAGTCCTGCAATTCCGGACTGCCACTTTTAATTGCACCCCGTATCACCCCTGCAACGCTCCTGCTGTCCCCTACCAACGCAACGGGTATGATCAGAGGTATCGTTGCCGAGGGCGATCGCAATGGTGCAGGCACAGACCCGATTCAACAGCATTGAAGAGTATGCGTCGCTAGATACCAGCGACCTGCCTGAATGTCGCTACGAGTTGGTGGATGGGGTGATAGTCGAGATGGGTGCAGAGAATGACCAAAACCTTGAGATTGCTGAGTATTTAGCCTCAGTATTGCTGCAATTCGTCCCTTACTATCTGCTTCGCCGGGGGACTGAGATTCAGGTGAAAAGCGCCTTAGTCACATGCAGAGAGCCTGATCTGACGGTGCTGACACAAGAAACCAGGGACGCTATGAGGCGAGATAAGCGCTCTCTCATAACCCTGGAAATGCCTAACCCCATACTGGTTGTGGAGATTGTTTCACCTGGGGACGAAACTGAGCCAAATTACCAGCGTGACTACGTTCAAAAGCCTGAAGAGTATGCAGCCAGAGGTATTCCTGAATTCTGGCGAGTAGACCCCACACGGGGGGGGGTTATGGTGTTGTGGTTGGAGGGTACAGCTTACAAAGTGAGGGAGTTTAGAGGCACCGACCGGGTGATCTCCCCCACCTTCCCCCAGTTGCAACTGACCGCTGATCAGATTCTCCTGAACGCGAACTAGAAGTTACCTCAGAAGTTACCTAAATTCAAAAGTTACCTGAGAGTTACCCATGTGTGGTAACTCCTAAAGTCTTGCTGCGTAAGGGTTTCAAGAAAAAGTTACCCAGGTTTCCTAAGTTACCGCAAAAATGTGTCCAACTGCTTGGGTCCACTTCACAGGAATACTTAACTGAACTGATATTGGAAGCGAACCCTGATCGCGACAATAGTGCGCTGCTGAAAAAATGGGCGCAGGTGCTGTCTCTCCAGGAACGGAATGGTCTAGCGTATCTTAGGAGATTTCCAGGAAAGAAACTACCAAAAATCCTGGTAAAGACGAACGGCCGTTCGTTCCTCCAGGGGTAAAATCTTTCTCAGAAATCGCCTTAGTCCTCAGCAATCAGTTTTCGTTGGATTGCAATCACGGCGGCTTGAGTGCGATCGCGCACCTCGAGCTTCTGGAGAATGGCGTGAACATGAACACGCACAGTACCTGGCGCGATGTAAAGCATTTCGGCAATCTCTTGATTCGTCTTACCGATTGCAATCAGGGACAGAATCTCTTGCTCTCGTTGAGTGAGGGTGGGAATGAGTTGATTGGACGAGCGTTCTGAACGAATGGACGAGGTTTTGGATATCGCGGGGGCGTTACCGCTAAAGACGGACTGAATCTCAGTTGTTGCAGTTGAGTCCCACCAGGACGCTCCAGCCGCCACGGATCGAATTGCCAGGATGAGCGTTTCAGATGCGGTTCCTTTGAGACAGTAGCCCTGCGCACCGACCTCAATAATGCGATTAATCAAGGCTTTCTGCGTGTGAGAGGTGAGCACCAGAATGGGTAAGTTAGGAGATAGCTGCCGCAACTGCCGACAGGCTTCGATGCCGCCAATACCGGGTAGCCCAATATCCAAAACAACAATGTCGAGTGAATGACGCTTGGCCAGCTCGATCGCGGTTTCACCATCCTCCGCCTCCGCGATCACTTCAAAGCCTGCCTCCTGCTGCAATCGGACGCGCAAGCCGAGACGAAAGAGTTCATCGTCCTCAACCAATAGAATTTTTAGCGGCGGAGACCCCATTTCACGTTGAGTCAGTCAAATGGAACGGGAAGGCCGGTAAGCGAAAGGCAAACATTGCGCCAGCCGGATGATGGTTTTCTGCCCAAATTGTACCGCCATGCGCCTCAACAATTTGGCGCGATAAGTAGAGTCCTAGTCCTGAGCCTTTGGACTGGCGATCGCTCTGTCCTGGTAAAACCGCTCGAATAGATGGGGGAGTTCATCTGCTTTGACTCCAGCTCCGTTGTCAATGATTTTAATCGTTTGATGCGAGGAACCTGGCTCCAGCACCACTTCAATTTTGCCCCCACGCGGGGTGTGGTTAATCGCATTGGTCAAAAGGTTGGCAAACACCCGCTGCAGTTGAAGCGTATCTCCTTCGACCCATAAGAACTTGCGAAAGTCAGATTCGCCGTAGTTGAACGAAATGTGAACCCGACGACTGGCAGCCAATTGAGTCAATGTCTTAGCAACGTCTTCCGCAATCTCTACCAAATCAACCGGGGCAAGGTGGAGATTTAACCCTTCGTTATCATTGCGATAGACATCCAGCAACGTCTCAACCATTTGCAAAGTGGTTTGGTGACTGCGAACCATTGTTGTTAGAACAGGCTGTTGCGTGGCCTGAACCACCCCAAAACTTTCCTGCTGAAAGGCTTTTAGCGTTTCAATTGCGCCCAGCAAAGGAGTCTTTAAATCGTGGGTCAGCGTTGAGGCAAAGTCTTCTCGTAAACTGGCAAGTTTCTCCTGTGCCTGAATTTTAGCTTGCTGTTGCAGCAAGGTTTGTTGATAGAGTCGGTTGCGATCGCTCAACACGCCAGTGACAACCAGTGCCAGAATTGCAATCAAACGACTGGCGATTGTAGACGCTCCAACTGCTTCAATCGCGGCAACCAAACGTTCGATAGCGTCAGACAACAGGCAATTACGGTTGCGGTGAAGGTGGTTCGGCGGCTTAAATGAGCATTTGCCAGCAGAATCGGGCCAATGTAGAGGTAGCCAAATACGTAGTCTGGTGGTGTGACGTACTCCAGCACCAGGACGATCGCAAACAATGCCACCACTAGCCAGAATTTGCTCAAACGCCAGTCTTTAGACGGTACAAAAAGGGTAAGTGACATCAACAGATCTTTCGGATTTCTTGTTCTTCAGGATGGGTGGCCAGGTAACGTTTGAGCCAGTTGCAGCCTAACCGCATAAACCCCTCTAACTCTAGCTCTAGATTCCAGAATTTTATCGTGCTATCAGAACCAGCAGAAGCTAACGTTTTCCCGTCTGGACTAAAGCTGATACTCGTCACCCAATGTCGGTGGCCTTTAAGAGTTCGTAATTCAACACCCGTCTTAACGTCCCAAAGTTTTATTGTACTGTCGAGACTGGCAGAGGCGAGGATTTGATTATCTGGGCTAAAACTGATATTAGTGACCCCATTACGATGACCTTTGAAGGTTTGTAATTCCGTGCCCTTCTCCAGGTGCCACAATTTTATGGTGTGATCCGCACTTCCAGAGACAAGCATCTGACCATCCGACCTAAAATCCACACTGGTAATGCGATCGCTATGTCCTGTGAGTGTTCGTAGAAGCGACCCCTCTGCAACGCTCCACAATTTCATGTTTCCTTGATCGTTAACAGAAACGAGCATCTGACCATTGGGGCTAAAGCGTACACTGGTGAATCTTCGTCTTGAGAGAGTTGTATCATGACCGGGATGAGTTCGGAGGAGCGATTTCTTTTTGACATCCCATAGTTTTATCGTGCCATTTGCATCTGCGGAAGCCAGCAGTTTATCATCGGGACTAAAGCTGACACGGGCAAATCGATCATGATGTCCTGTTAGGTTGACCAGAAGTTGACTCGTGTTCGCATCCCACAATTTGATGGTGCCTTCTTCACCTACGGAGGCGATCGTCGTGTTATCTGAACTAAAACTAATATTCCAGACATTGCCACGATGTCCCACTAACGTCCTCAATAGCTTTGGTGCATGTGTTGAGAATTTATCCTCAACACGCCACAGTTTCACAGAGCCATCCGCGCTAGAAGAGGCTAGAAGCTTACCGTTTGGACTAAATTTTGTACTCCAGATCCGCCCTCGATGTCCTTCAACGATGCGAGGTTCAATTCCGGTCAGATTCCACAGTCTCACCGTGTGATCGGCACTTGCAGAAGCCAGGGTTTTACCATCTGGACTAAAGGTAACATCTGAAACATGCCCTGCGTGTCCTCTCAGGGTTTGTGGTTCAATCCCGTCCTCTCCCGACAAATCCCAAAGTTTGATTGTGCCATCTTCACTCCCAGATGCCAATATCCTGCCAGCAGAATTGAAACTGACGCTGCGAACCGGAGCATTGTGACCTTCAAAGGTTTTTAGAACCTCACCAGTCTCCAAATTCCACAGCTTCACAGTTTTGTCAAAGCTGGCAGAAGCCAGAGTCTTACCATCCGGACTAAAACTAATGCTGGTGAGGCGATCGCGATGTCCCGTAAGCGTCTGAACTACTTTGCCATCTTCAACCCGCCACAGTTTGACTGTTTTGTCAAAACTGGCAGAAGCCAGGAGCTTGCCATTCGGGCTAAAACTGCCATCGGCGGCAATATCTTGATGCGCTGGGACAATTTTCAACAATTTGCCCCGCTCAAGGTCGAACAGTCCCACTGTGCCATTCCAGCTTGTAACCGAGAGGATTTTGCCATTGGGACTGAAACACACACTAGCAAGCATCGGATTATGACCTTGTAAGGTCTTGATCGCCGTGCCCGTTTCAACACTCCACACCTTGATGGTTCCGTCATTTCCAGTCGAAGCGAGGAACTTGCCATCGGGACTAAAGTTGACACTCCAGACGACATTGCGATGTCCTTTGAGAGTTTTCAATAAGGTGCCATTCACATCCCATAGCTTAATCGTCTGATCAACACTGGCAGAGGCAAGCAGGTTTCCATTCGGGCTAAAGCGAACACTTAAAACTCTGCCGCTATGTCCTCTGAAAAGGTTGTATTCTCTAACGTTGTAAATGGCTTCTTGCAGGGTCGAGACGACTTGAGTATAAACGGCAGGTTCTGCAGGATTCTCCTGTTGTAGGGTTTGCAATTGATGCCCTGCCTTGAGTGCGTGTAACAGTGCATCGAGAGGTCTGGAATTTAGGGCAATCTGGGAATAAACACTCGATAATCTAGCATTTGTTTCGGCTAGTTCTCGCTTGGCTTGCCGCACTTGCAAGCTGACGATCGTGGCAGTCGTTAAGGAGAACACCAGAATGATGGAACCAATTCCAATGATCCGTTTGGCAGCTCGTTTTGCCTTCGTTAATTCATCATTGGCTCTCTGCTTTGCCAGGTTTAAGGTGTGATTTGCTGCCGCTAAGATTTGACTTTCTTCTTCTTTAACCACTAATGCCTGTTGCACTTCTCGCTTTTCCAAATCCTGGCTTGCTGCCAGAAAGCGATAATCCAGATCGCTCAAGTGTTGATTCTTTGCCCAGATGAGAGCATCTTGCAACGCTTCTCCTCGTAACAGACGCGACTTATCCTGATAATGGGAAATCACCCAGGCATTCAAGGCTTCAGAATAGGGACGTAGTTTTGCCAGTTGGTGTTCAAGCCAATTTGAGTCAAATACCTGCTGATAAATTCGGTTATAAACGCTAAGAGTTCCCTGACACTGAACCACCAATCCTGATAGGCGCAACTCGGTTTGTTCGGGACTACCATCGGCGGCGATCGCCCCTGTTGCAAAACCTGCTGATATAAACCCAACAACTGTCCTGCCTTTTGTTGATTCCTCAGCAGGCGATCGCGAATCGTCTTCAAATGCTCCGGTTCATCCTGGGCTTCCCAGTTGTGGATGATGTGGGTTTGGACGAGGCGATCGATGAGGGGATGGGGAGATG
>JAAUSG010000177.1 GCA_012034055.1 Leptolyngbyaceae cyanobacterium RU_5_1
AGTAGCGGATCGGAATGCCCAATTCAGCTTCTAGAATGCGCTTCGATTCCTGGGTCTCAATCAGGAGTTGATCCGGGGTCAAGCCTTCCATGACTTTATGGTTGACGCTGTGAGACGCGATCTGATCAGGCGGTCTTTCGCCAACTGTCGCAGTTGCTCCCAGCTCAGGCTAGACCGTCCCATTTGTTTGCCAACTTTAGCGGTATAAATTGAAAAAACAGCGGGGTAATTGTACTTTTTCAGTAGTGGATATACGTAGGTGTAATGCCCTTTATAGCCATCATCAAAGGTTAACAGAATCGGCTTTGCGGGTAGGGGAAGCCCAGTTCGCAGATGGTTGACGAGCTGATCCAGGCTAATCGGCGTCAACCCTTTGCGCTTGATGAGCTGCAAATGCTGTTCAAATTCCTCTGGGGTGACATCGAAGAACACCTGCTTCTCCGCCAGGATGTCGTGGTACATCATGACGGGCACCTTGGCTTGCCGGGCCATTGGGTTCAGTTCAGGAAACGGGCTGGGGTTTAGGTAGGCCAGTACTTGGGGAGCGACTTGACCGACGATCGCGTTCATTCCCAACATAGGCTGTTCCATCCAGTTAGCGGTCTGAGAAACACTGCTAACGAGCCGGGCCAGTCCAGTAGGTTGAGTCGGTTGGGTTGTCTGACACTGCGAAGAATAGGACGGAGGCGAAGGGGCTGGTGGAGCGACGATCGGTGGTTCTGCTGTCTCTAACGGAGCGATCGAGGGTTCTGCTGTTGGCACTGCCGTTCCCTCTGAACCAAACGGTTGTGTGGGTAATGTCTCCTGGGTGGATGCCTGAGACAACCATCCAGCAACACCTCCAAGCAGCATCGTGATTAAAGTTCCTACCAGGAGCGATCCTCGATGCTTGATCAACGTACTAATCCCAAACGATTTGGCTGGCTTTGGTGCATTCGGCATAGTTTACTGACCCCACGAATTCCCTAGACAGATCTACCCCATAATTGGCAAGTTTGTCAGCCTTTTTGATATGTCCCCTGCTTAGGGTCATGTAGATCAGACGGATGTGTAATTTTATGGGGAGTTTTTGACGGCATTGGAACACTGGTTAAAAGCATTTAGAACAAGAGATGCAAGTGATTTTCGGCACTTTTACAACCGTTTATCTACTGATTTTTGAGTTGCTGCACAGTTCTGTAGCCTGCTATACAGAATTGCGATCGTCAGAATTGCTGGAATCGGTTAATAATTGCTTAGTTTAGGGAACTAGCTATACCAGCGTTTCTGGAAGATCTGTAACGGACTTTTTGTTATCTGGTATACAACTTCTATCAACTGATGGAATCACAATCATGCCCATTGGGTGCTTGTTGTCCAAGGTGTGCGATCGCTGATGCTTGAGCTTCCAAATCCAGGTGTTCTAAGTACGATGTATGGATAAATGCCTTGGAATATTCAAGATGGTTGGCAGTAGAACTACGGTGGCGACCTTCAGGCTTTTGCCGATTGCTCTGACCTGTCCGAGGTACTGCCTGTTTACATTGCTCCAATTTCTTGCAAGGATGTTTTGGTAACGATGTCTAAATACAAGAGTAAGAAAAGGCTGAAAAGTGGGCAAAACCTGTCTTCTAGCTTTTCCAGATCAGTATCTGCAATCTGGCGGTTCTGTCTGCGCTTCGCTGACATGAGCAGTGGCAGGACAGGTGGGAGGTCATGGCTGAAGTTAACCTTTGCGTTTTGCCTGCCCCTGATAATTCTGACGGTTCTAAGCCTGATCACAGTCCCATTGGCAAATGTTGCCAGTGCTCAGGACGCGGCAGCGGCAGCAAACCCATATGAGGCGATCGATACGGGGGAGACGGCTTGGATCCTCACCTGTTCAGCCCTGGTGCTATTTATGACACCTGGACTGGCATTTTTCTATGGAGGGCTGGTTCGATCTCGCAACGTCCTCAACACGATGATGATGAGTCTCGTGTCGATGGGAATTGTGGGCGTCACCTGGATCCTGTGGGGCTACAGCCTCAGCTTCAACTATTCATCCCTGAATGACAAGAACTTTGCAACTGGACTTGAGCAGTTCATTGGCGGTCTGGGTTGGTTTGGGCTAAATGGCGTCGGACTTGATCCGCATCCCGTTTACGCGGCTACGATTCCTCACCAGGCATTTATGGTGTACCAGATGATGTTCGCAATCATCACGGTTGCCCTAGTGTCGGGCGCGATCGCTGAGCGGATGAGCTTTAAAGCGTACTTCTGGTTCCTGGTGCTCTGGTCTACCTTTATTTACTGTCCTCTGGCTCACATGGTTTGGGGTAGAGGCTTGCTGGGGGCGATGGGTGCGCTTGATTTTGCGGGGGGCACCGTCGTTCACGTTAGCTCTGGGGTATCTGCGCTCGTGGCGGCTTGGCTGTTGGGACCTCGAAAAGACTGGACCGTTAAACCAATCGTGCCCCACAATGTGCCGTTTGTGCTGCTAGGCGTCGGCATCCTCTGGTTTGGTTGGTTCGGATTTAACGGCGGTAGCGCGATCGGGATTGGAGCCGACGTGACAAAATATGCCTCTGCAACGGTTGCGGTTATCGCAACCACGGTTGCAGCCTCGGCGGCTGGTTTAGCCTGGCTGCTCGCAGAGTGGTTCACAAAAGGCAAACCCACAGCCGTTGGGATTGGCACCGGCTTTGTTGCTGGTCTGGTGGGAATTACACCGGCAGCCGGTTTTGTTACCCCATTGTCTGCGATCGTGATTGGGGCGATCGTATCCCTCTGTTGTTTTGTAGCCGTGAATATCAAAGCAAAGCTACAGTTTGACGATTCTCTGGATACCTTCCCGGTTCATGGCGTGGGTGGGACAATTGGGGCAATTTTGACGGGGATCTTTGCGACGAAAGCCGTAAACGGTATTGGTGCAGATGGGCTGCTCTTCGGTAATCCTGGTCAGCTTTGGACCCAGATTCTCGGTGTACTGATTGCCTGGGTGATTGCTGCAGTCGGCACCCTGATTATTCTGAAGGTGCTCTCTCTGTTCATGGAGCTGCGCGTTCGACCAGAGGTGGAAGACGAAGGTCTGGATGTTCACGAGCATGGTGAAGAAGGTTACGGTGAGAACCTTGCGGGCGAACTCAGCTTTGCCACTAAAACGTCTGAACCGTAAAAAAGTAGGTAGGACGAATTAAGTTAAAGATCGAGTAGGTTGGGTTAAGGTATGAAACTCAACACCTGCCTGGGTTACGCTATCGCTAGCCCATCCTACAATTAAGCCCGGCTGGCTACTTACCTGTGAAGGTTAAGGGCTATCTCTCATAAGTAGAGACACGAAACTTCGCGTCTCTACTTATTTTTGCTTTTACAATCTGATTCAATGCGTCGAATCTGAGTGAGTGTCTAAACGTTTTAATCTCCTTCCTAACTGGGCTATCCTGGTGGGCATGACAAGTGGGCTGCTGGTTCTGGCTACGCTGCTGTTGTGGTATCGAGGCAACCCGATCGCGTCGTCTAACGTCAATGCCTCCACGATTCAGCAACCGTCCCAACTACCTACTGAACCAGAGTTGGGGCCCTATCATCAACTCTCCTATCAACAATGGCTGACCATATTGCGGCGAGAGGCGGCTGCGATCGCCCAAAGCCATCCTCAACGCTTAAATGTGCTGGCTGGCGATTCGTTGAGCTTGTGGTTTCCCCAGGAGTTCCTCCCACAGGGAGTCACCTGGCTGAATCAAGGAATTTCGGGTGAAACCTCTGTGGGGCTGCTACGACGGCTGAAATTCTTTGATCAAACTGAGCCACAGATCATCTTTGTCATGATTGGCATTAATGATTTGATTCGCGGCGTCAGCGAAGAAACACTGGTGGCAAACCATCGGGAAATTATTCGCCATCTCAAAGCCGTCCATCCCAGGGCAACCATCGTAGTTCAGTCCATTCTGCCGCATGGGGGCGATCGCGCCAGCCAGCGTTACCTCAAATCCACGCTGGGCGATCCCGCTCCTGGGCACAACCCGCGTCCAGCCTGGGTAAAACGGTTGCCGCTAATTCCAAATCGCCAGATTCGTAACCTGAATCAGCGCCTGTCTGAGATTGCCCGTGAGGAGCGGGTGGACTACTTAGACTTACATACTCTGTTTACGGATAAAGAGGGTGATTTGCGGGACGATCTGAGTACCGATGGGCTGCATTTAAGTCAACAGGGGTATACGGTTTGGCGATCGCAACTGGAACGCTTCAATTCCCTAAGATCCCCGACTTCTTTGTCGAAACCGTGATTTTCTGGATTAACCCAATCGAGAAGTCGGGGATCTGGTGATAGTTTGATCCAGGCACCACTTTTCGGTTAGGAGTGTCAAGATGAAGCAGGAGACATGAACTTTCCGAATTCTTATGCCGGAACTGCCTGTTTCGATCGCTCAACACTATCACGAGCGCACCAAGTATGATCCCAAAACCATTCGAGCTAAGAGTAAACCCATAGACTGGAATCAGCAGCCCATTCCCTTCAAAGAGTACAAGATTGGGGTATCGTTTAGCCTCAAATCGTTTTTGACCCATGAGCCAGCCAAATTTGCCAACGATCCAACTGGGCAATGGTGGCAACGGTTCTCTCAGTTGTTCTACTGCAGCTATGGTTTAACTGGAATGATGCAAACCGCTGGTGACCCACACTACCTGCGGGCAGCTCCTTCTGCAGGCGGACTGTATCCGGCAGAACTGTATTTGATCTCACGAGGTACGCCCTTACTCCCGGCTGGACTCTACAACTATCAGGCTCAAACCCATTCTCTGTTGCACTTCTGGGAGAACGATGTTTGGACAAAGCTGCAGGCGGCTTGCTTTTGGCACCCGATTCTGGAAAATACCCAAATTGCATTGGTAATTACTGCCGTCTTTTTCCGTTCTGCCTGGCGATACCAGGATCGGGCTTACCGCCGCATCTTTCTAGACACAGGACACCTACTCGGTAATGTGGAGTTGGCTGGCGCGATCAATGATTACCGTCCGCATCTGATTGGCAGCTTTATGGACGAGGCAGTCAACCAGATGCTCTACCTGGATGCAGAGCAGGAGGGCGCGATCGCCATTATTCCCCTCGCCGATCTGTTGGAAGTCCGGCAGAATTTGCCCTTAGCCAAGACCATTAACCCGACTCGCACTCAAGTCAGCTATCCCCACATTCCTGACGACCAGTTGCTCACCTACTTTCATCAGGCAACTCAAATTGAGTTAGATCCGACGATCAAGGTGAATTGGAGACTGTCCACGACCGATGGACAGCGGGCAGACAAGTACAACTTTCCCTTCTGTACCAAAGTATCTACAGCGGCTCCCCCGATCGCCTGGGGCACCAAGCTGAAAGATCTAGAGAACACTATCCTCAAACGCCGCTCTACTCGCGCCTATACCGGAGAAGCCCTCACCTTGAATGAGCTAAATGCGTTGCTTGACTTCACCTATCAGCCGCAACACTACCGTGAACAGGGACTGGATAACTTCCCGGACTACTTTGATTTAAGTTTAGTGGAAACCTTCATTGTCGTCTCCTCCGTGGATGGTCTCGAAGAAGGTTGCTACTACTACGCCCCCAACGCTCAAGAACTGCGCCAAATTCGCTTCAAGAACTTCCGTCGCGAACTCCATTTCCTCTGTTTGGACCAAGACCTGGGACGAGATGCCGCCGTCGTGTTGTTCCACACCGCCGATCTGAAGGCAGCCGTTGCCGCCTATGGCGATCGCGTCTACCGCTACCTGCACATGGATGCTGGGCATCTGGGCCAACGCCTCAATCTAGCCGCCATCCACTTAGGGTTAGGTGTTAGCGGAATTGGTGGCTTTTTTGACGACCAGGTAAATGAAGTTCTGGGTATCCCAACCGATGAAGCTGTCCTGTATATCACCACTCTGGGGCGACCGCAGAGGAGGTGAGGAGTGAGGGAGAGGGGGAGGAGAGGGTAGAAAGCGAACTAGAGGTCTGAGCTCTACTCTTCATCGATCATCTTGCTTTTGTCGCGATCGCCCCACTTCCAGAGGCAGCTAGAAATCAAATTGGTGGCTACATGGGCCACAATTGGCACCAGCAAGTTGTTAGTCATTACCGCACTGGTTCCTAATACCAACCCAATCGTAGTGGCCCAAACCACATACGGCCACTGTCTGAAGCTGCTTAGATGCAGGACTCCAAAACACAGGCTGGAAAATATCACTCCCTCAGTATCCAACCCAAAGGTTGGCAGCATCACCCCTCGAAAGAGTAACTCTTCACTCAGACCTGGCAATAATCCCAACCAGATCAAATCGGGCAGCACCAGTGGTTTCAGAACTAGATCCAGGTAGTAGTCAGCACTTTGACGATAGGCAGTCCAAAAGGCGTAAACTACAGAACTGGCAAGAGTAATGGTCACACCCAGTCCCAGCCCAATCAGCAGCGCGATCGCGGACCAGCGAACGGGCAGCAGCACAGCTGACCCAAACTGTAACCAAAGCTTTGTCACCAGGAGCAAAACAACAGCGGTCACCCCCATCGCGATCAGCACCTGGGTTCGGGTTAGGGGGATAAATTCAGGATCTTCAGGAAGTGGGTCGGACACAGAATAAAAAGAAGCCAACGGCTAGATATTAGCAATCTTTCACGCATCCAGACACTTGAGAGAAGCAATTGTTGGATCTAGGGCTGTAGGACTGATGCCAGCCCGATGGGCAACTAAAACGCCGACGGCTTCTAAATACGAATTAACGTGTAGTGCTGAAATCCCCACGGACTCAGGAGGAACCTGCATGGTTGTCTTATTATCTCGTACTGCTACGACTAAAGACCGTGGTTGACTAAAACTGAGAATGGCACTTCCCCCACACGCCGTAGCGGGGATCACAATGGCATCGATCTGGTTTGCCCAAACGTCCCCACATTGGTGAGTAGAACCAGAGGACACGACAAACTGGGGTGAGCGACTCAGTCCAACCAGGACGCAGGGTAAGCAGGTATAGCCCAGTTCCTCAGCCGCTGAACGGGGTGAGACGGTTGGGTCTAATGGTAGCGGGGAGAGGGCCGGTGCGTGGGCACAGGGGATCTGAAAGGTGCGGACGACCAGATGGCTAATCACTGCCTCTGCACCGGCCAACGGATCTACACCCTGCCCTTGGCGATAGTATCGTAGAGCTTCACTGCTCAAGTCGTCAGGAAATCGCGCAACAACCGCGATCGCCTCCGCTCCTGCTTCTTGAATCAATCGCTCCGCCGCCCGCAGCAAACTATCAGGCTGTTCAATCGTTCCCCAGGTTGCCCCGGATGGTGCTGCTTTCAAATGCACCCCCAGCGGTCTATCCGTGACAACATAATCCGTCAAACTCAAGCCCAACGTGGCTCTTGTTGCATCGGCAGCCTGGATTTGTCTGAGCTGCAACTCTGGTTCAATTCCGCGATCGAGCACCAATCCAACCCGGTTTTGATGCACCGGACGCAACCCCCAGTTTCCAGAGGCAAACTGGTCTAGCCCATAGCCTTCGACATACAGCGCGTTGGGCAAATTCCAGTAAAGCTGTGCGCCATTCAGGACGTTGGGATGGGTAATCAGGCAGTCAGAAATTTGAGCGATCGCCCGCGCTACTGGCAATGCATCCCCTGCATACCCCCCGATCGCGGCTCCAATCCCGGTTGGGACAATCAGCACTACCGTATAGGGTCGTTTCATAGGGAATGGTGAAAGGCAGGGGCAAGTAGTTAAAATTCTCTCACACCTGCCCATGAGTGCAGAACTGCGAACCCGATTCAGCAATCCAACAGACCACTAGATCCAGCCAGCACGATCCATGATTTGCAGCGCCACCGTGTTGTTTCGACCATAGGTTGCGGCATTCAGACTGTCTTCTCTAAACTTGCCAAACCCTGCAACCGCTGAATCGAGGGGAACACCGGCCAGAACTGGATATTCATTGTTGCTCTTGGCAAAAATTTCCTGAGCTTCCCGACTGACCAAATGCTCAATGAACCGAATTGCGGCACCTCGATTCGGAGCCGATTTAGCAACAGCCGCCCCGCTGATGTTGATGTGGGCACCGCGATCGCGCTGGTTGGGGAAGAACACTCCGATTTTCCGAGCGACCTCTTGCTCCTCTGGCTTCTTCGATTTAATCAATCGAGCCACATAGTAGGTATTCACAAACGTCACATCTGCAACTCCTGCTGCAACCTCTTTAATTTGGGCAGTGTCATTACCCTTGGGTGGATGGGCAAAGTTGTCCACCAGTCCACGGGCCCAGCTTTCGGTTGTCGAAGCACCATTTGCTGCCAGCACTGCCCCTGTTAGGGACTGATTGTAAACGTGATTTGAGGTGCGAGAAATCAACCGCCTTTTCCACTGGGAATCTGCCAAATCTTCGTAGGTTGAGAGCTTAGATGGCTTGACTCGATCCTTGTTGTACACAATGACTCGCGCTCGTTTGGATAAGCCAAACCAGTAGCCACTGGGTTCCCGCAAATTAGCTGGAATCGCAGACATCAAAACTTTTGAGGATATTGGCTGCAGGATTCCAGCATCCTGTGCCCGCCACAAACGTCCCGCATCTACCGTAATCAACACATCGGCTGGACTATTTGCCCCCTCACTTTTAATCCGTTCAATCAGCTTATCAGCGTCCGCCTCGATCAAATTCACCTTGATGCCAGTCTTCTTAGTAAAGCTGTCATAGATAGCCGTATCAGTATCGTAGTGGCGGGCGGAATAAAGGTTAACGACTCGGTTTGCCTGTGCAGCACTCTGCCGAGGTTTACTAAATTCTCCCACTGCTACGGCTGCCATTGCTGCTCCTGATGACAGGAAAACACGTCTAGAAATCTTCATCGCGACCAATCTTGCTCCATCTATTTGCTATTGAGATATTCTTGCAAAAAGCAGCATAGAGTAACCGGGTACAAAGATCAAGGTTAATGAAACAAATTCTCAAGTTTTTGATTGAATTGGTTATCACACTCCCTGAGTAGGTGGGCAGAATCAAATGTAGGATGGATTAGCGAGCGCGTAACCCATGCGAATATTGGGTTGCGTACCTCAACCTAACCTGCACAAGTCTCATATTTAAACACCTATACCCTCCAGTACGGTGCTGTACGGAAGGTTAATGGTTGTAGGAGTTCTTAGCTTAAGGATTAACAATCCTTAAAGGGCGTTGTACGATACGAAATAACCTCAGTTTTGAGATCCTGAAATGGCACTCTTACAGCTTATTGTGCTGGTTTTATTTGTTTGGGCGGTGATTACAATCCTAACAATGGGACTGTTTTCGGCTCCCTGGTATGTTCTACTTGTCTTGCTGGTGCTTGCCTTAGGGGTGACCCGTTCACTGATGCCAAAAGAGACTGCGATCGCGTTGCCATCTGCTGAATCTGAAGCACAAACTGTTAACCCTGAACAGTCCGCGATCGCTGCACAACCGATTCCACAAACAACGCTAATTTATCGAGGAACAAGCTACACGCATACCGCTCACGCGGTAGCTCATCCTGAAATAAAAGCTGCTTCTGGTTTACAAACACCTCCTGTAGAGACGTCTACAGCACTAATCTATCGGGGAATCCGGGTTGTGAAGTCATCAGAGTCTGCGTCAAACCCCTCTTGAACCCTGTGATTACTCTTATCAATTGTTAGAGGGATGAGCTTGAAGATGTGCGGATCGTGTAATTCCTTCAAGAATCCCCTCTCCATGGCTGTTATTGATTAGGTAACCCTAATTATTTGTAGGATGGGTAAAACCGTTCCGACGTACTAGAAAAGCGGCAGCATAACCTATGCTGCCGTTGGGTTGACGCAGGCAAACCAACCTACGGTATCTTCAAGTTAAATAGAGCCACTTACTTAGAGGATGTTTGAAAAGGTATGGTCTGTGATGTTAAGCACTCAGCGTTCCCCCTTAGCCCCCCTTAATAAGGGGGAAAATCAGCTCAAAGTCCTCCTTATTAAGGGGGCTTAAAGCCCTTCGGGCATACAAGAAAAGGGGGATCTTTCATGCTTTGCTACAAGCAGTAGGACTTTTCAAACATCCTCTTAGTTGAGCCTCGAATCGTTTGCGACAACTTAGAACCCTCTGTCTCAGGTGCCAATACCCGTTTGTATCGTGGACATTAGCCGATCCCTGCAATATATTCTCAATAAGTGAGCTTCTTGAAATTAAAGACTATTAGAATTATCATTGCAGCATCGGCAGCAAGCCTTGTTCTGAAGAGGCAGTTATGTTTTCTTATACCGCTGGTTCCCTGAAGGCAGAGCTTAACTCAAAAGGTTGGCGTCTTACGCCTCAACGAGAAATTATTCTGCAGGTGTTTCAGAATTTGCCTAGAGGCAATCATTTGAGTGCAGAGGAACTGCACGAATTGTTGGTTCAGCGTGGTGAAGGGGTCAGTCTTTCGACGGTTTATCGAACTGTCAAGCTGATGACACGCATGGGCATTCTGCGAGAACTGGAGCTGGCAGAGGGGCACAAGCACTACGAACTCAACTCGGCATCACCGCATCATCACCATCACCTGGTCTGTGTCCAGTGCAACCGCACCATTGAATTTGAGAACGACTCCATCTGGAAACAAGGACTCAAACAGGTTGATAGAGCTGGATTTCAGATGATTGACTGTCAACTAACCATCTATACGATCTGCCCGGAGGCACTACGGATGGGGTGGCCAGCTTCTGTACCCAGTCACTGGATTTGCTCTCGCTCGATCGCAAGTGTGCAGCCACCATCAACAGTTTCTACAGAACAGTAAAAATAGTCCAAGAAGACCTTAGAACGAATACACTAAGCGTGCCACCCACTCCCAAACCGTACCAATCGAACGGTTGTTAGGGCTGGCCATCACTAAGAGAGCAGGACTAAAGCTGACGCTGTCATTGAGCTTAAAGCTGTAGTACAACTCAAAATTAGTCTGAGTGGCATCGCCCAAGTTCCGTTCAGCAAACGGTTGTCCAATCGCTACCCCTGCGACGGAACCCGGAATTCCAATATCGCGAATGGTTCCACCGATCGCCCAGGTGATTGGACTGAGATCCAAATCCTGGTTCAACAGAGGATTGAAGCCGTTGTAGGTGCCAAAGCCGAAGCGTCCAAATACCGCAAATTGACGGCTAACGACCCATTCAAAATTAAAGCCACCGGCGTTGATGGCAGTGCGATTGATGGTGGCACTGGTGTATTGCAGACGAGCGACTAAATCCTTGCTAAAAGCGTATTCCAGTTCCAGACTAGCCTGGTAGCGATCGCCAAACAGTCCACCCTTTGTCAGCTCTGCAGCGGGTAGGTTGGCATCGGCTGCCGCATAGAGCGCTTTGAATGTTAACGGCAGGGTATCGCTCGGTTTCCAAATTACGGCTGCTCCTGCTCCACCTGGTCGGTCAATCTGGTTTTGAACAATCAGCGGGTTGTTCATGAAAAAGCTGGATGAAAAATTATCCAACGAGTCATCAGCAAAATTGTTTCTGTCAATGAAGTCTCTGGGGTTGAGACGACTCCCGATCGCCACAGTCAAATTTTTGACGGGTTGAAAGGAATAGTAGAGCTTGCTGATCCGCACGGTGTTCTCAACCGCTACGTAGTCTAGCCCGCCCCCATCTACTAAAAGTCCCAATGTGCCCAGCAGGTTAGGTCCTCGATTATGGTTTCGGCTAATGGCATCGCCACCGTTGTTGCCGACTTCTAACTGAGTTCGCAGGAGGTCTTCGCCGGAGAAGCTGGTGTCTAAGTTGAGGCGAACCCGGGTCAAAATGGTGGTTTGGGAGTTGGTGCCGTCGGTTAATGCCAGCACGGTTTGACCGCTTAACCTGGTGGTGGTTGAGAATTGCTGTTGCTCTAGCTTGTTGGTAGTCGATTCCAGGTTCTTGATGCGATCGCGTAGATTAGCAATCGTCACACCATAGGAATCCTGCAGTCGCTTGATGGTGGCAACATCTTCTCGGAGTTGAGCCAGCTCCCCTTTGGTAAACATCTGCTCAATGTGTTCCAGCACCTTGGCCAAGATTGCCGCAAACTCGTACCGGCTGAGCGCACGGTTGCCTCGAAAGGTGCGATCGGGATACCCCGTGATGACTCCGTAACGCTCCACCAATGTCTTTAATGCTTGAAATGCCCAATCACCTGGTTGAATATCGCTCAATTCGTCCACCGATCGCATCTGTCCCATTGGGCAATCGTGCGGAGTCCTCTAGTGGAGTTAGGGGATCGGGG
>JAAUSG010000178.1 GCA_012034055.1 Leptolyngbyaceae cyanobacterium RU_5_1
CACCCCACAAGTTATTTAATTCATGTTCCTAAGGAGATTTCCAGGAAAGAAACTACCAAAAAATCCTGGTAAAGACGAACGGCCGTTCGTTCCTCCAGGGGTAAAATCTTTCTCAGAAATCGCCTAAGCATTCCAGGGTGTATTACCAATTAAACCTCGGCAGGCAACTCATCCCAATTTGATTTCTACTTGCTACATTGGATGGCGCGGGTCTGCTCAGGTAGATCTCGTGCCTCAAATTTTTGAATTAGTTGCTTAATCACATCTAATTCGAGTCAATCCTTTGTTCTGAGAGCGTTTTTGCAACAAATCTCTTTCAAGTGCTGTAGTACTGTTTTCTTGCTAAAAATGCTGGGTTTCACAGGATTCAACCAGCCCGCAAAATCGGGCGATCGCATTGAAGTGCCTAATTCCAATTAATTTTGTGCCTTCCACAATAGATCTTGGGCGATTTCTAAGAAAAAGTATACCTCTGGGTTGGGGCAGGTTTTGCCAGAGTCTTTGCATCAAATTGATAACGTCATGCCAAACCTGCCCTTACAGGTAGTGTTTGTTTTCTGGAAATCTCCCTGGCAGTCTTTAGACTGAAAACAAGTTATGTCAACAAAAACTATTATTTCGTTTAGCTTGTTAGTGTTCATTCCCATTTCAATGGCAGCCAAGTATCTAGAATGGGGAGCAACAGCCGTATTTATTACATCGGCGATCGCCATTATTCCGTTAGCTATCTGGCTCAGTACAGCAACGGAAGAAATTGCTGTGTTTGTGGGTCCTTCTGCGGGTGGGTTACTCAATGCCCTGTTTGGCAATGCGACAGAGCTAATCATTGCACTGGTCGCCCTCAAAGCAGGGTTGGTGGACATTGTTAAAGCCAGCATCGCAGGCACCATCATCAGAAATTTGCTGTTGGTCATGGGATTGTCTATGTTTCTGGGTGGACTCCGTTACAAAGAACAGGAGTTTCAGCCTACTGTAGCCTATGTCAATGGCTCAACAATGACGCTGGCAGTGACGGCGATCGTATTGCCTGCGCTGGCAAGCTATACATCCAGCGGAGTCAGTGAGATAGAAATTAGCAAAATTTCGATTACAACGGCTGCCGTGCTAATTGTTGTCTACGGACTGACACTCGTATTTTCTCTTAAAACTCATAGCTATCTTTATGATGTGGGATTGGTAGACCTGGAAGAAGGAGAAGCCAACAATTCAGCTAAACCCGTCCATAAGCCCAATCTCGGGTTATGGATTGGTGTTTTGGCAATCTCCACAATTGGTGTCGCGTTTGAATCTGAACTTTTTGTAGGAACGGTGGAGGAGGCAACAAAGGGGTTGGGATTGTCCCCACTGTTCACAGGTGTAATTTTGCTGCCGCTGGTGGGTGGAGCCTCAGAGTGCATCACTTCCGTGCGGGTTGCAATCAAGAACAATATGGATTTGGCGGTATCGGTGGCAATGGGGTCGAGTTTGTTGGTCGCCCTGTTGGTTGCCCCCACGTTGGTGCTCATCGGACAGGTGATTGGTCAGCCGATGGATTTAAATTTCAACTTATTCGAGGTCGTTGCCGTGACGATCGCCGTTGCGATTACCACGATTGTCAGTTTGGATGGTCGCTCCAACTGGTTAGAAGGAATTCTTCTACTCGCAACCTACATTGTTCTAGGAGCTACTTTCTACTTCCCTTCATAGAAAAACTATCTCTTGGAGTCGTGCCTATCCAGCAACGAGTTGTGCGATCGCGGCGATCGCCGTTGGCAACTCTGCCGTCAATACGTCAGTTCCAGTTTCGGTAATCAACACATCATCTTCAATTCGGATGCCGCGTACATCGGCAAACTCAGCTAATCGCTTCCAGTTCACGACATGGCCATACCTGGCGCGACGTTCTGGATCGTTGAGAATGGCGGGAACCTGGTAGAAGCCTGGTTCAATGGTGACGACCATGCCGGATTGCAACGGGCGATCGAGGCGCAGGTAGCCTAAACCAAAGCGATCGCTCCTCAGCCGCCCTGCTGCATAGCCTGCCAAATCTCCTAGATCTTCCATGTCATGTACATCCAGTCCGAGCAGATGCCCGATGCCATGCGGAAAGAACAGAGCGTGAGCGTCCATTTCAACCAGGTCGGTGGGGCGTCCGTTCAAAATGCCCAAATCTACCAAGCCCTCCGCAATCACCCGTGCGGCTAGCAGATGAATATCCCGGTACTCTACACCCGGTCGCAGGGTTGCAATGCACGTATCGTGCGCCAGCAGGACAATTTCGTAAATGGCTCGTTGCGTGGGTGAAAAGGTGCCGGACACGGGCCATGTGCGGGTAATGTCGGATGCCCAACCACTGGTGACTTCGGCACCCACATCGGCTAACAATAACTCTCCAGATTGCAATAGATGGTGATACTGGTCGTTATGCAAGACTTCGCCATGCACGGTAACGATGCTGCTATAGGCGGGTGTTGCGTTGTAAGCCATCATCACCGCTTCCATTGCGGCGCGCACCTCGGCTTCGGTCTTAGCTGTGCGGGTAGCTGCCATGCCTGCTTTGTGTGCCTGAATGCTAATTGCTCCGGCTTTGCGGAGTTCTGCGATCGCGGCGGCGTCATGGGTAAGTCGCAGTGTGACGATCGCGTCTGTCAGGGTGCGATCGCGTTGCTGAGGATTGTCCGCAGGCGCAAGCATCCGGTTCAGAAGTTGAGATTGCAATAATCGAGTGGCACTGTCCAGTACTGGAATGGTGGCACAGTCATCGGTCATCGACTGATTAAGTCTAGAGAGTGGATAGTCCGCATCAGCTCCGATTTGTGCCGCGATCGCGTCCCGCTTCGGCATCTCCCCATGCCATAACGCATCGGCAGCACCTGCCTCATCCATAAACAGCGTCAGTTGGTTGCCTTCGATCCGAATTGCCGCATTCTCCAGCGGCAAACCTGCAAAGTACAAGAAATGACTGCTGGCTCGAAATGGGAATGTGTTTGCCGGGAAATTGCGTGAACGGCTGCGTCCAGACCAGAGCATGACCGGAAAATTAATCAATTCAGCCAGTTTTTCGCGGCGTTGCTTGAGAACATTGGCAAGAGAGATGGTGCAGGCGGCTGCGCCGATACCCTTGGGTTTGCCCATTTCATCATGGCTCCAATACGGCAAATAGCTGTTCCTCACCAGCGTGGGGATGTATCAACCTGAATGGAATCTCTACCTCAACCAGTTTCAGGAATCGGTAGTTAGCAATCGAGACATTTGAGCAATTAAACCACGTTCAGCTCGAAATCTGTAGCGTTCCCTTCAGAAAAACTCCAGGTCGGGACGTGGACAAAGTTTATTTCAAGGATTGGTAGAAGCATCTGGACAATTATCTGCTACCATCCACTCCTGATTGAGTAGGACAACGTCATGCGTTTACTCAACAAGGTTGCCCCTGATTATGGGAGCAGGAAGTGGGATGGGTCAGGAATCGGTGCTGCTGTTTGCGAACGAAGGTGCCAGGGTGGCCGTTAGAATAAGTTCTCTTGTACTATTTTAGGAGATGAACAGTGGACAGTGAAAACTGACTAACTGACTGATAACTGGTAACTGATGACTGATAACTGACCATCATGGAAATTCTTTCGGTTGCGCTGAAGAATTTTAAGTCTCACAGCGATCGCCAGTTCACGTTTCAACCGGGTACGAATGCGATTTGTGGGGAAAATGGTGCGGGGAAGACCAGCATTCTGGAGGCGATCGCGTGGACGCTGTTTGACTATGCGGGCGACTACACGAAGGACGATCTGATCCGCAACGGCGCTGCCAGTGCCCAGGTGCGGGTTGCTTTTGTCTCAAATCGGGATGGGCGTACTTACGAAATTCAACGCTGCACAACCAAAAGCTACACCCTCTACGATCCGCAGCTGAATGAACGGCTGCCCTATAGCCGCATCAAGGAGGAAGTGCTGCCCTGGCTACGCCAACAGTTTGGCGTCTCACCAGGCACTGATTTGAGCCAGCTCTTTTCCAGCACGATTGGAGTTCCCCAGGGCACCTTCACGGCAGATTTCTTGCTGACGCGGGAAAGACGCAAGCCGATTTTTGACAAGATTTTGAAGGTGGAGGAGTACCAGCAGACCTGGAAGAAACTGGGTGAGCTGGAGAAATATGCCAAAAGCCAGGTCGAGGACTTGGAGACGGCGATCGCTCGATACGACGAAGACCTGCAGGAGTTGGAGGCGCTAGAGCAAAAACGGGAGCAACACTGTCGGGAGATTGGGCAGATCAAAGCAGAGCTAGAGCAGGTTCAGGCGCAACTCACGGAACTGCAGCGGCAGCAGGATGAGTTGAGCGCCTTGGCGAACCGCCAACAGCGGCTCGATACCCAGCTTGAGCAACTGAAGACTCAGATTCAAACAGCACACTAAAATCTGAAACGGCTGCAGGACGATTTGCAGCGGGCAGAAACCGCTGCGGCCGTTTGTATAGCTCGTCGGGAAGCGTATCAAACCTTTTGCGGGCAGAGGATCGGTTGCGGGATCTGGAACTGCAGCGGCGTACCGAGCAGACTCTCCAGCACCAGAGGCGGCAGCAGGAGAAACAGTTCAGCGATCGCCAAACGAACCTGGCCAAGCTCACCCTGCTGCTGAATCGCCTGACCGACGCGGAACAGGACATCGAGCGGCTAGCACCGCTGGCGCAACGGCAGGTTGAACTGGAGCAGGCCCAGCAGTCCGCCAGTCAACAGCTCCAGAATTACCAGAGCGTCCGCCAGTCGATTAAAGAGCAAGAGAAGCGACTGGCCCAGACTCAAACTCGCCAAACCCAAATGGGTCAAGAGATTGCCAATCTGCGCCGACTGGAAGTCGCGATTCAAGAAATTCCTGGCTTGGAGCAGCAACAGCACCGCTATCAGCAGCAGCTCAGTCGGGTGGCAGCGGCGGCCCAGTTTGAAGCCGATCTGCGGCAGTTGTTCACCCAGTCTCAAGCGGAGGGCGATCGCTTTCTTATCCAGGTACACCAGACTGAAGTCGCTTTGAACGAGCTACAGCACGCCGTTCCCCTCTGGCAAGAGCCGTTGCAACTGGCGCTGACGACCCTGCACAGTGGTGCCTCCTGGCAGCACCAGCTCACCGCCGCGCTCCAGAGTATTTTGGACGATTTGGCTGAACAGACGTCTGCCCCAAAGCTGGAACGACAGCTCCAGTCCGTGCAAGCCAAATTGCAAGCTGCCCGCCAACAGCATGCCCAATTCACCCATCTGGAACGGTTGCTGACTGACCACACTCACTTGGAACAGGAGACAGCCGAGCTGCAAACCAGTCTAGTGAAGCTGCGATCGCACCTGTCTGCAGAACCGTCCCTGCTGCAGGAGCAGGCGCGCCTGGCAGAGGAACTCGCCACCCTGGAGAATCCCAAAGCACGGATACAGCTTCGCCAGGAAGAACTGCAGCAGCAGTCCACGCTGCAGGCACAAGCCGAGTTCGTGCGCCTTTCGCTACTGGAGACTCAGCAGGCGATCGCCCAGCTCGACGACCAGCTGGCTGAGTTTGCCAATCTCACCGACGAGGTGCAAGCTCAGCAAGCCCTCAAGGATGAGCATCGAGACGCCTATGAGACCTACATGCGCAATCGGGAAGTGGCCAATACACGCAAGCAAAAGCAGCAACAGGTGCAAGACGCAGCCCAGGAATTGCAAGAGCTTGAGCAGCAGCAAGTCGAAGTCACCGAGGAGCGCGATCGCCTCCGCCAAACCTTTGACCCTACCCATTTCCAGTCAGTACAGGCTGCCTACCAGCACGCCAGCACGCAGAACATCGCCCTCACTGCCCGCCTGCCAGACATGCTCAAGTATCTAGAAGAGCTGGATCAGCAGCTCACCCGCCTGCACGCCCTGCAAACCAGGCGAACCGATGCCCGCCGTCAATTAGACCCAAAAAAGAAAACCGAACGCTTCATCAAATTCGCCCGCAAAGCCTACAAAGAAGCCGGACCGCGCATCACCGAACGTTACATTCAAAGCATCTCCCGCGAAGCCGACAAACTCTTCCGCGAACTGCTCAACCGTCCCAACGTTAGTCTGCAGTGGAACCGAGACTACGAAATTACGATTCAAGAAGGTGCCCACACCCGTCGCCTGATTAATTTATCTGGGGGAGAGCAGATGTGTGCAGCCCTGGCAGTCCGGCTGGCATTGCTGAAAGTGCTGGCTGATATTGACGTTGCCTTTTTCGACGAACCGACCACGAACATGGACAAGCCGCGTCGCGAACATCTGGCTGAGGCGATCGCCAACATCAAATCCTTCCGCCAGCTCTTCGTGATTAGCCACGACGACACCTTCGAGAAAGTCACCGAAAACATCATCCTGGTGGAACGAGACGCTTAATGGGCGTGCTTGCCTTTTCCCTTGCCCCTACCTTTACCGGGTTCATCGGTCTCATCAAGCTGAGGCTGATCTTGGCTATCAATCGCCTCAGACTGAATTGGAGGTGAGCTAGTCGCCGGAGCCACTTGAGTAGGAGCGCTCTGGGCTGGAGCAGATTGAGTCGGGCTGGGCGTAGGGCTGGATGGATTCAGCGCTTTCTGAACCAGAATTGGAATCGCCGTGGTTCCCGCCAGCGTAGCCGCACCAATTACACCTTGAATCAAGGTTACTTTGAACCCTTTAGATTCTTTTTCAGAGGATCCAGGGGAGTTCCGGGATTTGTCATAGAGGCTCTGTCCTACTCAAATGCGGAATTTCCATTGCATAAGATACACCCTGGCACCTAGCTTCTAAATCTGATTTCTATCGCCAAACTCCCTATCCGGAGACCTTGTTTTTAAGGCTGGACATTTAATATGGACTTGGGCTTGGACATCAAATCCCCGCACCATCTAAAAACTCTTCAATGACGCGATCGCTGAGCCGACAATTAGCCGCGTTCGAGTCCGAGGTCAGATGAGGGGGACTCACCCAAGGATTGGATAACGAGTGGTTTCCGTTCGCGATCGCAGCGGCGATTGCCGGAACTTTTGCACGAGTAGCCTGGTCTTGCTGCAGCACTTGTAACTGTTGCTCCAGCACTTCAAGGCGATCGACCAACGCCCGGATCACCTGCGCTTCAGAATCCGGTAAACGACCATGCTCTAACGGATCTACCCGCTCTCCAGAACGATGCACAATCCGACCCGGCACTCCCACCACCGTACAATCAGACGGAACATCGCGCAGAACCACCGATCCGGCTCCAACACGGACGTTGTTGCCGAGTTGAATATTTCCCAGCACCTTGGCTCCCGCCCCAACCACCACATTTTCGCCGAGTGTTGGGTGCCGCTTGCCACTTTCCTTACCCGTACCGCCCAACGTTACGTCTTGATAGATGAGAGCATAGTTCCCCACGATGGTGGTCTCACCAATCACAACGCCCATGCCGTGATCAATAAATACCCCTTGTCCAATATAAGCACCCGGGTGAATTTCGATCCCGGTCAAAAACCGAGCGACATGGGAAATGAGGCGGGGAATGAAGGGTAGTCCCAACACATGCAGCCAATGCGCAAATCGATGCAGCAAAAGTGCTTGCAAACCAGGATAGCAAAACAGCACTTCTAGCCAGCTTCGGGCAGCCGGATCGCGCTCAAAGATAATCCGAAAGTCTGCAATGAGGGTAGATAGCACAGCGGTTTCATGCCTCAGTAAACATACTTTGTCTATCTTAACGTCCGGGGGACTGCGGCGAATGACAGGTGATGAAGGAATGACAGGGAGTTAACCGTTCACGCTCACGGTTGAACGGTTAATGTATAATCTCGCTGTATCCCAGGAGCAGACGTGCCAACCCAGATCTTATATTTGCCTGCCTTCCAATTGGTGTCCGTAATGCTAGCGTCTTTGTTAGAACCCATGTCATCCCCACAGCGTACGACCCCGTTAGGACCCTGGATAACCAGGGTCGTGTCGCTTCCTCCACTATTAACGCGAACGCTGAGGTTAGGGAAATCTTGTTGCAAAATCAGCAGATGATCAGGCTTTGGATCACCAAAACCGAGGCATTTGACGCTGTGGAGATCGCTGTTACTGACAATTGCAGGGAGAGACGTAGAACCTCCCGTCGATCCCGTAAGAACGCCAGAGGTTCTGTCTGCTCCAAGCGCTAATTTGCCGAAATTGGTATCCTGTCCTACCGCTGGCAGCGCAGAAAGTGCCATTGCCAAAATCAAAATACTTTTGGTTACCCAACTTATCTCTGCTATTGCTTTTGCTAAAACTGTCATAAGCTAATATCATTCACTATCTTTAGTCTATGAAGCTTCCGACCGACTTCACAACAACTTTAGGGTTTACGCAGGTAATGGGTAATCGGTAATGGGACATTCAGCCAATTACCTGCCTGAATACAAGATCTTTCGCGTTCCACGATTTTCCTCCGTACTACATTAAGAAATTCAACAATAAAAGAGCAATACTCGTCATACTGTGAGTGGGATACGTGTTGCACGCGCAGTAGGAGAGGAGTCTATGGGAACTTCAATGGAGAAGTCGATCGCCCAAGCTACCGAGTCAAATACCAGTCATTCTCCTATTACTCTACGGATTGACTGGAATCATCTACACGCCATTTGCGACGGTGATGAAGAATTTGAGCTAGAGCTATTACGAACATTTGCTGAAGATACGCAGCTTCATCTAGCCGAAATGGAAACTGCGATCGCGGTTCAAGACTTCGACCAGCTAGAGCAGCAAGCACACTACATCAAAGGAGCAAGCGCAAACATTGGGTTGATGACCGTGCAAGCAACAGCTATAGAACTGGAATATCAAGCTCATCAAAAACAGCTCAGTGATGCATTCCAATTGTTGAGTAAAATACAGCACAGCTTGAAAGAGGTTCAGTTCTTCTTAACGAGTAAAGGGTTAAGGTAATGAAGAGATGAAGGGATAAAGAGGTGGAGAGTGAAGAGTAGAGGATTCTCAACTTTCGGGTTTGTTTTAGCAACTGTGTTCTAACTCCTTGAACCCTTGAACCCTTGACTCCCGTTTCAGGAGCGTCAGCCAAGCGGCAAAAATTTTTTGACAATCAATAGGCAGTTCTGCGTACCCTCTGAAGTTCGGGTATAACTCAGAAAATCTGCAATTCGCTCCATCAATCTTAACCCCCGTCCCCCATCCTCTTCACTATCCAGGTCAGGCATGCTCTTCAACCGGTGATTAAGATCAAACTGATCGCCTTGATCCCAAATTCGGATCTCCATGCGGTCTTCAAATACCTGAACCTCCACATCAATCATCAGATCACTTGACCGCCCCTGATGAGCATGACGAACAGCATTTGTGAAGCCCTCAGCCAAAGCCAACTGACATTGCATCCAGGCTTGGTGAGGAACTGGAGGATTGTTAAACTGGTCGAACCACTCAAGAACTTGAGCGAGGGCGTCCAGATCTGTACTAACTTGAAGAGAGGCTTGATGACGTGGTTGCAATGTTAAGACCCTGAAAATTCTTTACCAGCGCGATCCAAGTTGACTGGAATGATGCCCTTATAGAGTGGTAAACGTTGAATCCCAAATTGCCCCTGATGAATAGTGTATAGTTGTTCACTCAGATTCGCAGCATCTTTTGAATAGAATTGTTACACTCCTCTTTCAGCCAGTTTTTTATCTAGAACACTTTCTACCGCATTTCTGTTTCTATGGCTAATGCTCTTACAAAAATTCTCATCATCGATGATGACTCAGCAACTCAGTTGGTTCTTAAGAAGATGCTGGAGGAGGAAAGCTATGAGGTTGCCGTTGCGAGTGACGGGATAGAAGGACTGGAGCAAGCCCAGCAGTTTCGTCCTGCGTTGATTATCTGTGATTGGATTATGCCTCGACTCGATGGGCTAGAACTCTGTCGTCGTGTTAAATCTGATCCAGAACTATCTACTATTTTCTTTGTCCTGCTAACCGCTCGGGGAGGGGTCGAAGATCGAGTCCAGGGACTGGACAGTGGCGCGGATGAATTTTTAGCTAAACCGATTGAGCTAACTGAGCTGCGGGCACGAGTACGAGCTGGATTGAGGCTGAATCGAGTTTATCAGGCACTTCAAGAACAGAAGCGAATGCTGGAGGCGGAACTAATAGAAGCAGCGGAATATGTACGATCGCTGTTGCCACCTCCCCTCTCTGGCAGCGTCAAGATTGACTCCCGCTTCGTTCCTTCCCGGCAGCTTGGGGGAGATAGCTTCGATTACTACTGGTTAGATCCCGACTATCTGGCCATTTATTTGCTGGATGTTTCTGGGCATGGATTGGGGGCAGCGCTCCCATCTATTTCGGTCTTGAATTTGCTGCGATCGCAATCAATGGATGGTGTGAACTTTTATCAACCCAACCACGTTTTACGTGCTCTAAACGAGACATTCCAAATGGATGATCAAAACGATAAATATTTCACCATTTGGTACGGTGTTTACAATCAAGTCAGACGCCAACTCATCTATTCCAGCGCCGGTCATCCACCCGCATTGCTAATCTCCAATCCATCCGATGAAGAGGTTCAAGTCAAGCAGTTAAAGACCGTTAGCTTGCCGATTGGAATGATGCCAGACACAAAGTTTGTTAATCAACGATGCAATATTGGAACTGCTAGCACTCTTTACATCTTTAGCGACGGTGTTTACGAAATCATGCAGCCCGATGGAGATATCTGGGGCCTAGATGGATTTATTGAGTTGCTTGCCAACGATCAAAAAACCATCAACACCTATGGGTTGAATTATGTATTGGAGCAAATCAAAACGTTAAGCCCCAATGAGTCATTAGACGATGATTTATCGTTGTTACAAATTAGCTTCAAATAAATAGTAACTCAATTAAATGAAAATCTTGGAGAGGTAGGTTCCAGGTGTCAGATGTCGGAATCGGGTATTTCCCTGACATCTGACACCTGTATCTATTCAGTCAAGTCTTCGTTTATAGCAGTTTGCATCTCAATGAAGCACACCCTGATACCTGATACCTTTCACAACGAGAATGTACCTCACTCAGTTGAAAATTGCTATAACCATGCCCACCTCTTTAAACCTTGTCCACGTCCAGACCTGGAGTTTTTCTTAAGGAAAAGCTACAGGTTCCGAGCTGGACGTAGCTTAGTTGGTTTTAAACAGTTCAGCTTGACACAGTCACCTGACTGATTAAGGGTAGCTCTTTACTCTTAAAAGGTTTGGCAACCGTGTCAACCAATGATTCAGAAAAATTGATCCAAGTATTGACTAAGCTGTTTCTGCTAAAGCTTTGGTAAACTCGCTTTGGTTGAGGAAGATTTCAAAAACTTGATCCATTCCTGTGATTTCAAATAGCATCCTCGCTTGCTCACAAACTGAGCAGAAGACAAGCTTGCTGCCAGCGATACGAGCAGATTTGAATGCATTAACCAGTCCTCCCAAGCCAGAGCTGTCAATAAAAGTCACATCTTGTAAATCTATTAATACTAGTCTGATTCCAGACTTTACAACTTCGTCAACTTCACGACAGAGTTGACCTGCTAAGGAGCTATTCAAAATGCCAGAAGGCTGAACAACTTTGACTTCCGAGTTCATTAGTTTCATTAAAATCTCAAGTGCTTTCCCTAACGTTTTCCTGATTTACACGGCAACGGCTGCCTGAGCAACCCTTCGCCTCACTACTGTCAGAGTTCCCAAAATAGGCAAAATCTAGCACGTTTACGCAAAAGGAGACTTAAACCACGTCCAGCTCGGAACCTGTAGCTTTTCCTTAAGAAAAACTCCAGGTCTGGACGTGGACAAGGTTTAATGCGGAACCTGTTAGAACGGGTGCAACTTTGAGAACTCTGCTGTTAGCAACCTGAATGTAGGATGCTGAGTTGCGCGAATGTTCCAAGCTTATGAAAAATTGATAACTCATATGCGCCTTGAACCATCACAGCATATTCACGCTGTCAGTGCCAACTCCTTGCACAAAATCTTGGTCAGCAGACATAATTCAGCATAGAACTTACCATCATCGGACAATGATTCAGAGGTTGATGGTCTGCCTGACTGACACATTTTCTCGACTCTGGTGTTAAGGCGTACTCAATCGTTGTTCCAAAGGGATCGCACAATCGACTGTAGTGCATCTGAAATAGAGCGATCGCCGTCTAGCAGCTTGCCCTTTA
>JAAUSG010000179.1 GCA_012034055.1 Leptolyngbyaceae cyanobacterium RU_5_1
TGTTTGCCTGCGGCAGTTGTGCCATGCTTAATCACATTGATTCCGTCACAATCAGGACAATGAATTGGTTCTAAAACCATCGTTTTACCCTACACCCCAGATTGTTGTTCTCACTCTACCTTATCTTGAATCGAAAACAACACGTTTAGAACACTACCCAACCATTGACGATCTAAAGGCTTACACAAAAATCTAAACACTCTCATCGAAAGTATGAGTTCTGCAAACCGCGATCGCTCAATTCTGCGTTGTTCACGTCCTTGCTGTTATTCGACGGGAATTGTTAGCAGATAACCGGAAGCGCCTGTTGCTGATGCCAACTGAATCTCTTCTCGATTAATGCTTCTGTTGTACTCATAGTTGCATCTACATCGCTTCAAAAAATTGAAAATAGGTGTTTAATGGATAGATGAACTGCATAGAATAGTGTCAGTACTCTGGAGTGTAACCCTCAAATGGCAACTGCAACCCGTAAGCGTCCAAAAGCAACCGCCGTCAATCACCAACTCGTTGGACAAGCTAGCGCCCTTCTGCAAGAACTGCCCGAAAAACAAAAAGAAGACTTATCCTTGCGAGAAGCGATCTCTCAAATGCAAGAACCGCTTAGAGCAGCACTTGCCAAAGGCTACAACTATGCCGATTTAGCCGCAATGCTATCTGAACAAGGCATCAAGATTAGCCCATTGACCCTCAAAAACTATGTACCGTCTGGCAAACGGCAAGCGACAAAGACCAAAGCCAAACGAGTCAAAAAGTCTGTTTCTGAAGAAGCTGCTCCTTCTCAATCATCTCCAGAGGTAACTGCACCGGATGCCTCAACTGAAACACCTGCTCCGACTCCAGCGAAACGAGGACGAGCAAAATCGGCTGGGACTGCAAAACCGGCAGCTAAAACAAAACCTGAGAGCAAAACGAGTGAGCGCACCCCAACTCGAACTCAGAAAACCACAGCCGCCGCCTCAAAAACGAAATCAGTAACCAAAGCTCCAGCAACCAGAGGACGTAAAAAGTTGAGTTAACCGCGGGACACATCCTGCGACAATCGATGCTGCAAGCGGCGTTGCTTGGGTTTACGCCAATCGCGATCGCAGCCTGGCACTGGCAGAGCAATCACGGGTTGTGGTTGGCGTTGACAATGTTCATGGCAGTTCGAGCACTCACCTTAAGTGTTCAAGTTCCAAAGACATTAACCACTTAGAGATGAGATAAAAAGGCTAAAGACTCTACCCTCTCGTATCTTTCCAGCCGTAAGCTTAAATAGGAGCTACAACAGTGGCACTCAGAGCATTCGGGATAGTGCTAGACAACCAGGAGACCCGCGATCGTACATCTACTGCTCGCAAAATTATCCACATCGATATGGATGCGTTCTATACGAGCGGCTTTGATTAGTCTGTTGCACCAGAAGCTTTTAGCGTCTGTCAGTCGCTCAGTAAGTTCTTGATCTTCTTGTTGATAGATTGCCTTCTCTTTTTGAATAAAGATGGTTGCTAAAGCAGCATAGGCTTCAGCCCACGCCGCAATCACTTCATCCGTTGCAGCATATTGTAAAACGTCTTTCATTGCCTGCAAAAGCTTTTCGCCAATTAGTGGATACTGCTCTGGCAGGATGCGAGTTGCTACATGGCGATGGGCAATTTTGTCTACAGCAGCAGACAACTGACCCAGGCGGTCAATATGAATCGCATAAGCATAAACGGCTGCGGCTAACTTGTGTGCTTGCTCCGGAACTCCAACAGGGTTCTTGCCTGGTCGAGGGAACGGCGGGTGAGGGATTGTCGGCATCGATGATATCACCCAGCGCCAGGAAGAACTGGAGACCGCTGGATGCCGCATTGGTGATGGCGGGATAGGGTGCCAGTTCATCGCCATGCCAATCGCCAGAAACCCCAAAGCTCAACCCATTGTGGGAACCGATCGCATCCGGTGTCCGAAAATGCCCGCTTGCAGTGGCTCCTGCTGCGTCCGTTGCCCGATAGTAGTAGTTCGTTCCCGGTTCCAGTCCAGAGATCTGAACTTTAACGGGTTGGGTGGGATTGGTGACATTTGCGGTCACGGTTTGGACGCAGGCAAAGCCCGGCTTAGTAGAGTATTCAAAGGTTACTGACCCGATCTTCGTGCTGTGCGTCCAGAGGATGGATGAGGTTTGAGTAGTGTCTTGTGCTGGCTCAAGCAGGTTATGCCGTCATGCTGTGGGATTTTGATGGACATGGAGCAAATGCAACTCGGTTGCAGCGCTATGAGCTACAGCAAAATCTCGACGTTGCTCTACACGCTTTGCTGGAACAACCAGAAGTTGATCCCGCTCGTTTAGCGCTTCTAGGGCATTCAATGGGCAGCGGGATTGTGATGACGGCTGGAGTTCGCAGTCCGGATCGTTTTGCCGCGACGATCGCTATTTCCCCAACCGGAGCGGACGTGACTCCACGAGTTCCCCGTAATCTTCAGTTGCAGGCAGGCAGCGGAGAGGGACGATTTGTTACCAATGATCAACGACTGCTCGCGCAGGCAGGCGGAGCAAACACCAATCTGGCAGCAGGTCAGGGACGAGAACTTGTCGTCGTTCCCGGCGTGGAACACATCACTATTCTGTTCAGTGATGGCAGCCATCAAGCAGCGCTGCGGTGGCTGGACGCAACCTTTGGGAAAATTCATGGCAATCAATACGTCGATTTGACAAGTCAACGCTATCGCGATCGCCGCATGGGTTGGTATGGCTTACATCTGCTGGGTTGGCTGGTCGGTCTAGCAGCCATTGTTGCACTGGTGAGTGAACCAAAAACCGTAGCTGTGAAAATTGCTCCCCTTCGCCGCTGGGCAGGGTTAATGGTCGTGCCACTGGTAGCTGTTGCCGGACTGGTGGTGCTTAGTCAGAGAGTTGAACTTCAGGATTTGGGTGGAGTTCAAGTCGGTGGAGCGGTTGGAGTCTGGTTCCTGGTTGCCGGATTAACCTGGCTGGGAGTGCTCGCCCATCTACCTCGTCTCACCCTGCGTACCGTTGGTTTGGGAGTTGGGGTATTTGCACTGCTCTGGATTGCCTTTGGCGCGATGGCACAAGTGGTCTGGCTGCAATGGTGGCTGATCCCAATTCGGTTGAGAGTGTGGTTGCCATTGGCGATCGCCTGTCTACCCTGGTTTCTTGCCTCCGGCATCGTGCAGCAAAACATCAGCATCGGTAAACGGTTCCTCTGGTGGCTTGGGCAAAGCGCCATTCTGATTGGTGGCTTCGTGCTGACAATCAACGTTCTGCCTCAATTGGGCTTTGTGTTCTTGCTCCTGCCATTGTTTCCACTCCTGATGGGGATTCTATCTGTGGTTGCAGGGTTGTTGAATCGAGCCTGGGTATATGCGATCGGCTCTGCTCTGTTCTTCGGTTGGTTGCTGGCAGCAGGCTTCCCGCTGTCAGCTTGATACAGCACCTGGCTTTGAAGCACATCAGCTAGCTTGGGGATGTTGCAAGATATGCGATCGTTATTTTGGGCAAAGACGACCAGACTTGAAAACTGAAGACTTTGTAATGCATCCCTAAAACTGGACAGAGAGTAGAGAGTAAACTGAGTCCAGATTAGGGATGCATTACAGAGTGTAAAATCGACGTATTCATGGTCAACGAGTACGTCCTCCGTCCTCCATCCTCCGTCCTTCCTCTTCTCTCCTCCATCATGCCCTCGCCGCTGCCTGGAATGAATCCTTACTTGGAGAACCCTGAGCTATGGTCAGAGTTCCACAGCCGCATGATTGTAGCGATCGCAGACGCCCTGGATGACCTCTTGAGTCGTGATTACCGTGTAGCTGTTGAAAAACGGGTTTACCTGAGCCAGGATGATGAACGCTTGCTGATCGGAATTCCCGACGTTGCTGTTGTCACCTCCCAACCGGAGACGACGGCAACTGCTCAGGCGGCAATAGCCATTGCAGAACCGCTGACTGTCGAATTACCAGCGTCAGAAGAAGTTCAAGAACGCTATCTTGAAATCCGTGAAGGAGCAACCGGAGTTGTGATTACCACTATTGAACTGTTGTCTCCTAAAAACAAGCGATCTGGTGAAGGACGCAATGCCTATCTGCAAAAACGTCAGCAGATTTTGAGCAGTGCCACACACCTGGTAGAAATTGACTTACTGCGCAGTGGGAAACCGATGCCCATGCTGAGAGCCGCGCGATCGCTCTACCGGATTCTGAGTAGCCGGAGCGAGGATCGTCCCAAAGCTCAACTGTATGCCTTCGGCTTGCAACAACCCATTCCCGCCGTTCCAATTCCCCTCCGCAAAGGCAAACCTGAGCCAGTGCTGGAACTTCAACCGCTGCTGCATCGTGTATACGACAAAGCAAGATTTGAATTGGCGATCGACTATCAGCACCCACTCAGCCCCAAACTCTCCAATGATGATTGGGCATGGCTACAAAGCCTTCTGGATAGAACCCAACCACCTCGATACAATAAGACTGTTCCCCACCAGAGGTGAGATCATGAGCCAAACCACTGATCCGCGTGTGCGGTGGATCACTGCCGACCTTGAACTGCTTCCCGACAGCAGCAATCGCTATGAAATCATCGATGGAGATCTGCTTGTGACTAAAGCACCCCACTGGAAACATCAGAAAGCGATTGTCAAGATTTGCGGTGTTTTGGATGATTGGTCCGAAAAGACGGGGTTCGGTGAAGTGGTTCAGGCTCCTGGCATCATTTTTAGTGATGCCGATAATGTCATTCCTGATGTGGTTTGGATCAGTAACGAACGCCTGACTACTTCCCTGGATGAGTCTGGGCATTTGACTGTTGCTCCAGAATTGATTGTCGAAGTGCTGTCTCCTGGAGTAGACAATGAGCGACGAGACCGGGAAACCAAACTCAAACTCTACAGTAGTCGAGGGGTGCAGGATTATTGGATTCTCGATTGGCGACTCAAACAGGTCGAGGTCTATCGCCGCCAAGCAGGACTGCTGCAACTGGTCAGTACGCTATTTCCGGGCGATCGCTTGACCTCTCCCCTTTTGCCAGGATTTGATTGTGCCGTGGAGCGCTTGTTTTTATAATTTCTAGCAAAATAAACTCACAATGTCAGTATCATGATGGTCAGTGTTGGAAAGAATTCATGGACTGGCTGCCGTTACTCGACCCATTTGGTACTGGTTCCGTTGGGTGGGATAAATCCTTGAAACGCAGCCAGAGCAACCGTTACACGGAACAAAGTCAAAATGGCTGAAATTCTTATATATCAGGCATTTCGAGCTATTCACCCCACCCAACGAAACCAGTGCCGCTGAAATCCATCAATGAACCAAACTCAAACGCATCCTAAAGTAGTTGTTGTTGGAGCCGGGTGGGCTGGCTTAGGAGCCACGTATCACCTAGCTCAACAAGGATACAATGTCACACTCCTGGAAGCAGGGGGCTATCCGGGCGGGTTGGTGGCAGGATGGAAAACCGCCCAGGGGCGATCGGTCGAAGCAGGCATTCATGGCTTCTGGTATCCCTACCGTAATATTTTTGCCCTGATCAAGCACTTGGGCTTAAATCCTTTCACTGATTGGACGTGCTCTTGCCAATATTCCCCAGCAGGTTTGGAAGTGGAGTCGCCGATTTTTCAACAGAAATCTCGTCTCCCCACACCACTGGGAACCTTCTTGTATACCCGGTTTAAGCGGCTCCCGTTGAGCGATCGCCTCTCTGCGTTACCTCTGCTCTATGCCGTCATCGATTTTGATAACTCCGATGCCGCATGGCGGCGGTACGATCCGGTCACTGCCCGTGAACTCTTTAAGCAATTTGGAGTCTCGGCGCGGCTTTACAAAGAGTCGTTTGAGCCGATGTTGCTGGTGGGATTGTTTGCCCCAGGGGAACAGTGTTCAGCGGCAGCGGCATTGGGAATGCTGTATTACTTTATCCTGGCGCACCAGCCCGATTTCGATGTGGTCTGGTGTCGCGGGACGGTGGGAGAGATGATCTTTCGCTCCTGGGTGGAGCAGATTGAGCAGGCGGGCGGACGGGTGCTGACCCAGCGACGAGTCACCGATGTGATGATCAAAACTCACGCAGGGGAAGATGCCAAACCGCAGATAAATGGCGTGGCGTGTGGGGAAGAGGTCTTCGAGGCAGATGCGGTGATTTTTGCAGTCGGTGTCACCGGGATGCAGAAAATTGTGAGTAGCAGTGCTACGCTGCGTCAGTTCCCGGAGTTTTGTAACCTGATGAATTTACGTGCGATCGATGTGCTGGCAACTCGCCTCTGGTTCGATCGCAAGGTTCCAATACCCTTGCCGTCTAATGCCTGCTTTGGGTTTGATGCCACCACCGGGTGGACATTTTTTGACCTGAATGCACTGCACGACGAATGGAAAGACGCACCGGGCAGTGTGATTGAAGCCGACTTTTATCATGCGAATCAACTGTTGCCGATGGATGACAAGGATATCATCGCCAAAGTGCATCGAGATTTAACGACCTGTGTGCCCCAGTTTCGCCATGCCAAGGTGATCGATAGCAGCGTTGTGCGCTTGCCCAAAGCCGTGACGCACTTCTCCCCTGGAAGTTACCCGTTCATGCTGCCCGGAAGAACGAGTTTAGCCAATGGATTCATGAGTGGGGATTGGATTGTTACCCGTCATGGCTCCTGGTCCCAAGAAAAAGCCTATGTGACTGGGCTTGAGGCTGCCAACCGGGTGATTGAGCAATTAGGTGTGGGTATGCCTGCTGACATTATTGGGGTTGAACCGGATGAATCCCATATCGAATTCGCTCGTCATGCCAACCGTACCATCAGGGACTGGACGAGTCGCTGGCTGCCCACTCCTTGGCTCCCCTAAATGCTGATACCGCACCGATGGACAAAACTACCCGACAGGCACAACTGCGACAAAAGCTGCGGTAACTGAAGCAACAGCACGACTACCAATTTGCTCAATAAACCCGTCAATGAGTACAAACAGAGTATCAATCAGCAATATCAAACGCCGCGATCGCATCCCACACGATTTCTGCACAGGGGATTGATGCCAGTGTGGGGCAGACTCGCACTGAAGCGGACTATTTTAGAATTTGTTCATCCCTAAGAGTCTTGTTCCCTAGGTTCTACTCAGTTTTTTATGAATATAGAATGATTTCATAAATCATTTTAAAGTAAGAGAGAGCTGTTAAACTGCGGTGCGAACTTGATCCTATGACTTTTGATTCATCCGTTCAGCAACCCATCTCTAATACTGGGGACGCGATCGACTCGATGCAGCAAAACCCGATCGACGCTCCCTTTGCGATCGTTGGGGTGGCCGCGTCCGCTGGAGGGTTAGAAGCTTTTAGGCAACTCCTCAGCCATCTGTCCACCGATACGGGTATGGCGTTTGTGCTAATTCAGCATTTAGCGCCGGATCGTGATAGTTTGCTCAGCGAGATTCTCACCAAAACGACGTCACTGCCGGTGCGCGAGGTGGAGAACGGGATGAGGGTGGAGCCGAACCAGGTTTATGTGATTCCGCCGAATGCCAAGATGGTCTTGTCTCAAGGCGTGCTGCAACTGTCACCTCGCGAGAAGGTATTGGGCCGCTACATGCCGGGGGATGCTTTTTTTGCGTCCCTGGCAGCCGATCGCGGGCACAAAGCGATCGGCGTCGTATTATCCGGGGCAGATGGCGACGGTTCCCTGGGGCTGAAGGCAATCAAGGCCGTTGGAGGCGTGACTTTTGCTCAGTGTGAAGACACGGCACGATTCGACAGTATGCCCAACACCGCTGTTGCCACCGGGAATGTTGATTTCGTGCTGCCCCCGGAAAAAATTGCCGAAGAACTGGTGAACCTGAGCCGCAATCCGATGCTGGCTAACCCACAGCCGATCGTCGTTGCCAATGTATCCCCTGAAACAGGCGATGCGTTGGGCACCATTTTTGCGTTGCTGCGATCGACGACGGGCGTTGATTTCAGTCAGTACAAACCCACGACGCTCGATCGCCGGATTCAGCGGCGGATGGTGTTGTATAAGCTGGATCAGTTAGAAGACTACGCCCAGTATTTGCAAGCACATCCGGCTGAAGTCAAGGCCCTATATGAAGAAATTTTGATTCATGTGACCAGCTTTTTCCGTGATCCCGAAACCTTTGAGGTGCTGAAAGCGCAAGTCTTCCCAACGATCACGCAAAACAAGTCGGCAGAATTCCCAATTCGGATTTGGGTGGCGGGCTGTTCGACGGGCAAGGAGGTGTATTCGATCACCATCTGCCTGCTGGAATTTTTGGCGGATCAAGCCATTCAGGTTCCTATCCAGATTTTTGCCACGGATATCAGTGAACAGGCGATCGACAAAGCCAGAGCAGGCGTTTATCAGGATAATCAGATGGTGGAAGTCTCAACCGAGCGCCGCCGTCGATTTTTCATACCGTTGAGGGCAGTGACTACCAGGTCAGCAAGGTAGTGCGGGAACTGTGTGTGTTTGCCCGCCAGAACCTGGGCAGCGATCCGCCGTTTTCCAATCTCGATCTGATTAGCTGCCGCAATGTGCTGATTTATTTGAGCGACTCGCTGCAAAAGCGGATCATGCCAATCTTCCATTACAGCCTCAACCCAACTGGCTTTCTGCTGCTGGGCCCGGCAGAAAATATTGGTCAGTCTGCAAATCTGTTTACGTTGGTCGAGAGAACGTCCAAAATTTATGCCAAAAAGCTGACGGCGACTCGTCCCACCTTGTCGCTTACCCCCAGCAACTACCCAACCGCGAAGGCGAGCGATCGCGGCAGTGCTGCCTTGACCGGTCGCCTGCCACGGTCGATTACCTCAGACGGGTTTAACTTACAGAAACAGGTCGATCAACTGATTGCCAATCATTATGCCCCGATAAGTGTAGTGACGGATGACAAAATGCAGGTGTTGCACCTGCGAGGAGCCGTCGATCGCTACCTGAGACTGGTTCCTGGAGTCGCCAACCTTAACCTATTCAACCTGGTGCGAGAGGGTTTGTTGATCGAGCTACGGGCGGCCATTTATCAGGCGCAACGACAGGAGATGCCCGTTAGCAAGGACGGACTCCGCCTGGAAGCAGGGGATCAACCCAGAATGGTGAATCTACAGGTAATTCCGTTTAAAGTGCTAACGACTGAAGAACGTCGCTTTTTAGTGCTGTTTACAGACGCTACACCGCCGGTGAGCAGCCCCAGCCCGGTTGATCCAAGCAGCCCTCCCGGAGATTTAGAACAGGAGATTGCGCGGCTGAGGCAGGAACTTGCCGTTGCAATCCAGGAGCGAGTAGCAACCCAGGAGTATTTGCAGGCCGTCATTCAAGAGCAGGAGTATACCAATCAAGACCTCAAAATTGCCAATGAAGAAATTTTGTCGAGCAATGAGGAGCTGCAAAGCACCAATGAGGAGTTAGAAACGGCCAAAGAAGAGATTCAGACAACCAACGAAGAACTGAACACCACCAACGAAGAACTGCGCAGCCGCAATACGCAACTGCACCGGGTCAACAATGATCTGAGCAATTTGCTGGCCAGCATCAACATCCCGATTTTGATGTTGACCAACGACTTGCGGATTCGTCGGTTCACGCCGATGGCACAGCGGTTATTCAACTTCATTCCGGGTGATGCCGGACGACCGTTGAGCGATATCAGAGCCAATCTCAACATTCCAGACCTGGAACCGCTGTTGTTGGAGGTGCTGGAAACCCTGAGTGTCAAAGAGCTAGACGTGCAAACTCAGGGGGGCATTGGTACAATCTCCGCATCCGTCCCTATCGCACCAGCGAAAATCAGATTGATGGCGCGGTGTTGGTGTTCCTCGATATTGATGCCTTGAAACGCAGTGCTGTCACGCTCGAAGCCGCTCGCAACTATGCGCAGGCGATCGTCAAAACGGTGCAAGTGCCATTGCTCGTGCTGGAGTCTGATTTCCGGGTGAACACCGCCAATCGAGCCTTCTATGAAATGTTTCAGGTTTCACCTTCCGAAACCGCGCGATCGCTGATTTTTGATCTGGGCAATGGGCAGTGGAATATCCCCAGACTGCGCTTGCTGCTGGAAGATATTCTGGTTAACGATACCACGGTTCAAGACTTTGAGGTCGAGCATCGGTTTGAGCGAATTGGGCAGAAAACGATGCTGCTGACTGCGTTGAAGCTGATTCAAGCCGGGGACACTCAACGGATTTTGCTGGCCATTCAAGACATCAGCGATCGCCAGCAGTTTGAGGCAGAGCGATCGCAGCTTTTGAGTCAGGAACAGGCTGCCCGTCAGCAGGCAGAGGCGGCCAACCGCGCCAAAGATGACTTTCTGTCCAACCTGTCCCATGAACTCCGCAACCCGCTGAATACGATGCTGGGCTGGGCGCAAATTCTCCGCACTCGCCAGCTAGACGAGTCCACTGTCGCTCGTGCGTTAGGAGTGATCGAGCGCAGTGCCAGAGTGCAATCGCAACTGATTGAGGACATGCTGGATCTTTCCCGGATCACCAGCGGCAAACTGCACATCAACCCGCAGTCGCTGGATCTGGTTTCCGTGGTGAATGTGGCGATCGAGTCGATCCAATTCGCTGCCGAAACGAAATTGATTCAAATAGTTACACAGCTAACCCCAGTAACGATGGTCGGAGACGGCGATCGCTTACAGCAAGTGTTGTGGAATCTCCTGTCTAACGCGATTAAGTTCACACCAGACAGCGGACGAGTGGAGGTAAGGCTGGCAACGGATGAAACAGATGGGTTGTTAGTTGGATCCGTTTCATCTGCTACAAAATCCGTTGCCCAAATTACCGTCAGCGATACTGGACAAGGCATCCGAGCGGAGTTGCTGCCCTACGTGTTCGATCGCTTTCGTCAAGGAGATTCCAGCACGACTAAAGCCAGTCCGGGGTTGGGGTTAGGCTTGGCGATCGCCCGGCATATTGTGGAGCTTCATGGTGGAACCGTGCAAGCTGAAAGTCCTGGGGAAGGCCAAGGAACTACGATGACTGTGAGGCTGCCTCTGCACCCGCCGCAATCGCGCGAAGCGCGATTGCGGCGGGTAAAATCTACCTCGCCGAGTTCTCTAGAGCCTACAGCAAAGGAGTCTCTAGAGGTGGTCGGTCAGGAGGTTCCCTTGCTCGCAGGCTTACATATCCTGGCAGTCGATGATGACGTGGATAGCCTGGATCTGACGAAGCACGTGTTGGAAAACGTGGGGGCGGACGTCGTTGTGGTGACTTCGGTTCGGGAGGCGATCGACGCTCTAACCGAATCTCCGGGGAGGTATGATCTGCTCTTAGCCGATATTGGCATGCCCGACGAAGATGGGTTTTCTCTGATTCGCCAGGTGAGAGCACTGAACGCGGTCGCCGGAGGAGAGATTCCGGCAGCGGCAATTACAGCTTATGTTAGCGATCGCGAACAGCAACTGGCGATCGACGCGGGGTTCCAAATGCATCTGGCTAAACCGATTGACCCAACCCAATTGGTCCTCATGGTTGCAACTCTGGTTGGACGTTAAAGATAGCGCTCCGTTGTTGCATCGACGCCGGGGGTCTTCCCCCAGACCCCCGCTGCATGGGATCCTAACTCCCCTTCGGCTGAGCGCTCAGGTCGAAGCCCACACCTCCCGCAAGGGATTGGTTGTGAGCTCCAAGGACTGGGGTACTGCTACAGAGTCTGGAGGTATCAAGGTCTTTTGCATTGACCATTAGCCCTTTTTGGAGGGGGTACTGCTGCGCAGAAGCAAGCTACGGGGGACGCAACCGTCCCCTGAATTCGGGGGGTTTGGGGGGCTGCCCCCAAGTATGACGTTCAACGATTTCATTCAAATGACGGATTGTTGATCCAGAAGAACGTCATACCCTTGTATAGGTTAATGCATGTATAAGTTCTTAATATGACGGCCAGCAGTTTTATCTCATGGTCAAGCGATCGCTCCGAGCCTCACTGCCGGGGATTCAGCAAGCCAGACATGCCTTTGCCCTCAAAGGCTGGACTCAAGAAAACCTGGCAGGAGAAGTTGGGTTAAAGACGCGCCAATCAGTTTGGCGTTTTTCACCGGGCAACCTGTTGAGCGGCAAGTGTTCCAGGAGCTTTGTTCAATCCTAAATCTGGATTGGCGAGAGATCGCGATCAATGCTC
>JAAUSG010000180.1 GCA_012034055.1 Leptolyngbyaceae cyanobacterium RU_5_1
CCTACCCCCTCACCCCCTTACCCCCCCTGCCCCGCTCTGCGATCGCCCCCTGGATGAACATCACTGGAAGCTGGTTCTGGAGAAGCATCAGGCAAAGCAGCAGGAAATCCTGAACCAGATTTGGGTGATTCGAGAGCAACTGGCTGCTTCTGATCGGGAAATTCAAATATTGCGCCGGGAATATCGCGAACTCGAGCAGAACTCTACTCAGTACGCCTTAGTGTTGGAGCGACGGGGACAACTCCAGGAGCAACTTCAGGCGACCGTCAGTGTGCAACAAACGCTACAGCAACTGACGGCTGAAGCTACCGGAATTGAACACAGGCTAGACGCCGAAAATTATGTGGATGAGCTGCAGGAAGAACTATCCCTGCTCGATCGCAGCCTCGAACAATTGAACTATGACGAAAAGAACCACGCTCTGGCGCGGGGCGAGGTCGATCGCTGGCGATGGGCAGAAATTAAGCAAGCAGAACTCAAACAGGCCCAACGACGACAAGCCCAAATTGCCCAACGTCAGCCTGAACTACAAACTCAATTGACTGAATTACAAAACCAGCTCAATGATTTAAACCTGGAAGCATCGAATTGCTTATCTAGACTTGAGCAACAAATCGCCGAAGTTGGCTACGATCTAGATCAGCACAACGCTCTACGAACGGCACTGCGGCAAGCACAACCCTGGCAACTTCACTATCAGGAACTGCTTCAGGCACGGCAACAGTATCCTCAAGTGCAGAAACGGGTGGGAGAATTGTATCGTGCCCTTGGCGATCGCCAACACACCCTCCAAGCAACCCAATCCGATATCAACACCCTGCAGCAACAGCTCCAGCAAACACCAGACGTTCAATCTCAGATTCAAATTCTAGAACAACACATTCAGCAGCGACGCGCTGAACTAGACGGGCAAATCACATCTCTTGGTCGCTTACAACAGCAGCAGCAACACCTGGAAACCTTAAGTACTCAACACTCCGAACTCCGAACTCAACATCAAACCGCCCAACGCCAGCATCGCGTTTACCAAGAACTAGCACAGGCATTCGGTAGAAATGGAATTCAAACATTAATGATTGAAAACGCATTACCACAATTAGAAGCCGAAACCAATCGCATCCTCTCTCGACTTAGCGCCAATCAACTTCACATCCAATTCATCACCCAACGCTCTCGTAACAATTCAAAATTCAAAATTCAAAATTCAAAGTTAATTGAAACGCTCGATATTCTGATTGCCGACGCTCACGGTACTCGCGCTTATGAGACCTATTCTGGCGGTGAAGCATTTCGGGTTAACTTTGCCATTCGACTCGCATTAGCGAAACTGTTGGCGCAACGTTCTGGTACAGCGCTGCAGATGTTGATTGTCGATGAGGGATTTGGAACTCAAGATGCCGAGGGCTGCGATCGCCTGATTGCTGCCATTAACGCGATCGCCTCCGAATTCGCCTGCATTCTTACCATCACCCATGTTCCCCACTTCAAAGAGTCTTTTCAAGCCCGAATCGAAGTTGTCAAAACCGAAAACGGCTCCCAACTGCAACTCGTGATCTGAATTCAAGAGTCAAGCCCATCGCCATTGCTGGGGTGCGAGGCTGAAATCGTTTGGGCATTGGGGTGTTCTATCACGGATTGCGCCGTTACGAGTCGGGCAATCTGATGGAGATGCGCGGTTGAGAAATGACTTGGTTGCAAATACAGCATCTAGAGACAATCGCTCACTGTTCTCTGCCCCCTACACAGTGCGCCGAGTAACACCACCCGCGTTTGTAAGGGGATCGCCCACATCAAAGTAGTTTTCTGTCCAGAGATGCCCCAACGTTGCACCAGCCTCGATAAATTCTTTGATTCCTGGCATATCTGCTGTGCGTTTTGCTTTGGTGTAACTCTCCTCGTCCCGATAGAGCACCCAAACTTCTTCGGGCTGAAGCGCATCAACAAAGAAGGGAGAGTGAGTCGTTACCATGTAGTTGTTCGTTAGGCGCGGAGGGCGGACGCGATGTAAGCCTGTAGGTGAGCGATCGCTTGCTGCAAATAAATCGGATCGTTATGGAGTTTGCTCAACATCAGTCCACCTTCCAAGCAGGCGATCAATAGAGTCGCAGTTGCCTTAGCATCAATGCTCGATCGAATTTCGCTGCGGTTGATTCCGCCTCGAATGATGCGAACAATCCAACTGTGCCACTGCTTCATTTCCCGACTTGCCTGTTCTCGCAATGCCGGAAACGCATCATCAGACTCGATCGCGGTATTCAGTAAGGGGCAGCCACCGGGAATGGGAGAATCGTGAAAAAACTGCTGGAAGACCGCCATGAACGCAAGCAGTTGATCAGGGGCAGAAGTCTGATCTTGCAATGCCTCGGCATAGTGTTGACGAACTAACCGCACCGAGTAGCTGAACGTTTCCAGGGCGAGTTGCTCTTTGCTCTCAAAGTGGTTATAAATTCCCCCTTTTTGTAATCCGGTTGCTGCCATTACATTTGCGATCGAAGCTCCGGCATAGCCCTGCTGATTAAAGATGGGGGCTGCCTGTTGCAGGATATCCAGCTTTGTCGTTTCGCCTTTCTTCATAAAAAGACCGATTGGTCGGTTTTAGTTCACGATAAGCAAACTGGTTCAGAAAGTCAACTTTTTTCGGGACTGCCCTTGACTCTGACGTAGCGTCAGGTTCTTACCATAGATTCATTCACCGATCGGGATTGTTTCCAAGGGGCAAGGAGGAAAGCGATGCAGTCGGTTGCATTGAAAGTGGGCGATCTGGCAAAACAAACCGGAGTCTCTGTGCGGACGTTGCACTACTACGACGAGATTGGCTTACTCTCGCCATCCCATCGCACGGAAACAGGCTATCGGCTGTATGGCAAGGATGACATCATCCGCTTGCAGCAAATCGTATCGCTCAGGCAAATTGGCTTCTCTCTGGAGCAGATCCGGGCGTGTTTGGAGCAGGATGAGTTTTCCCCGCATCAGGTCGTGCAACTGCATCTGTCCCGTCTCAAGGAGCAAATCGCCCTCCAGCAGCAGCTTTATGCGCGACTGGCAGCGATCGCCACCCGTTTGCAATCCACCGAGACAATCGAACTGCAAGAATTCATTCAACTCATCGAGGTCACAACCATGATTGGCAAATACTACACCCCAGACCAACAAGATTATCTCCAGGAAAGACGGAACCAGCTTGGTGAAGAGCACATTCGCCAGGTTGAAACCCAATGGCAGGAACTGATTGAGCAGGTTCACACGGAGATGAACAACGGCAGCGATCCGGCGGGCGCATCGGTGCAGGCACTAGCTCGACGCTGGCTCGATCTGATTGCGGAGTTCACCGGGGGCGATGCAGGAATTGAACAGTCGTTGCAAACGATGTACCAACAGGAAGGACCGGAAGCTGCCAGCCGGGGCAGTGTCGTTGAACCGGAAGCAACGGCAATGTGGGACTACATGGGCAGAGCAATGACGGCTCTGAAGCAAGCAGAGGAGAGATAGTTTGGGCGATCGCTGGGTGCCGCTCTTGACAACTGAGCGATCGCTCGACGATTTTCCGAGGCTTCTGGCGAATGAGATGAAGGAGGTCGATCGTGGAAAAGGTGGCAATGCGACCAATGGGACTGCGGGAGTCATTGGTCTTTTTCGGAATTCCAACGCTGCTTCTGTATGTTGCAACCCAGATTGGTGTCCCTACTCTCAGTCGAGTCACCGGACTACCCCTGATTGTCTCCTGGTTCGTTTGTAGCGGAACACTCGTCTTTCTGCCGCTCTTTTTCGCTGCTTTTGTGTTCTATTGGCTTGAGGGCAACCCCTGGCAAGTTCCCGCGATTCTGGCTCGGTTTCGGCTGAGTCCGCTATCCTGGCATCCGTTCGGTTGGATTGGGCTGGGGGTGATCGGTGTAGGTGGTTTAACTTACGGCATGATTGCGATCGCTCAAGCCCTGATTCCAAACTTTTCGCCTCAACCCGCATTCATGTCAATGCCCCCACTCACGGGTCACGATCGTTGGATATTAGCTGCCTGGGTGCCACTGTTCTTTTTCAACATTGTCGGGGAAGGGTTGTTTTGGCGCGGCTACATTTTCCCTCGACAAGAACTGGCATTTGGGCAATCCACCTGGTTCCTGCACGGCTGTTGCTGGTGGATGTTTCACCTCCCGTTTGGCGGCGCGCTACTGGTGACACTCATCCCGATTATCTTCATCACGTCGTTTGTGGTTCAAAAAACCAAGAATACCTGGTCAGACATCATCATTCACACCTTAATCAATGGATCGGGTTTTCTGCTGGTGGCATTTGGAATCGTTGAATAATTGGTTCAACAATTTTTCCGCCGCGCAGTTTATAGACGCTAACGGTTGGCGAATCGAGTGTTCTGCCGCTACTTGCTTCCAGTCCTTTCAGCCGCCAAAGCACAATGACATACTCCCCAGAATCCAGAAAGACAGCATCCAGTTTCCGCTCGGCGGCGAGGGTTTAAAGGGACTCCAAGTTTGGGCAGCGCCTTCAACATGCTGCTTCGCGCCTTCGAGACCGTGATAGGTGCCACCGTAGGGCAGGGATTCTGCATCCTCCATCAGAGCGCTTTCTCCCACCGATGCGGAATCCTATCGGTCTGTGAGGCTACTTGCCCTTCACGAACAGCCGCCAGCGTTTGGTTCGTTGCCAGAGGATGAACGACCCCTACAACTTCTTGAAGTATCTGGCGACTGGAAACAGCTCGAAGCCTGCCTTTTCATAGGTGTGACGGGCGGCGGCATGACCGGGATCGCCTCCAGTCTCAACCATCGAGATCGACATCCCAGCCTCTTTCATCCAATCCAGCGCGAATTCTATTAGAGTGCTGCCAATGCCTTGACCTTGAAAGTCTGGATCGACTGCAACCATGTAGATCTCACCCATGCTGTCTTTTGAGTGTAGTTTCACGGCGACAAAGCCCACAGTAGAACCTGCATCGTTGACCTCTGGTTGGTCGGAGACCCTCGCAACCCATACGTTTGTGTCTTCCGCAGCGCAGACATCCTCGACAGCCTTTTGCTGGCTCACACGCCAATTCTCAGGATAGAATGCCCGGTACACATCAGCATTCATCACGTTCTGAAGCGACTCAAAGACCGGAGTCCACGCCCGCAGCGAAAGACGAATCACGGCATCCAGGTGATGAGCGTTGTAAGGTTCAATCCGCACTTCCATGTGAACTCCAGTGAACGTCGAACATCTAGCCCGTAGCGCGATCGCCCCCACACGAGTCAACTAATGCCAGACTCAGAATTGTAGTTATAATACTACAATTTTAATACAATCAACATTAACCAATGGCATCCAAATTGATGCTTGATACCTCATCAGGGCGAGACCACGCTCACCGTGCGAGGATCAGAGACAATTGAACGGGCGTGGCAGGCGGCGACTCTTCTAGAGCAGGGCATCTCGATCCTCGACACAGTTGAGCAGACAGGCTACGCGGATCAATCCCATTTGACGCGATCGCTGCAGCGCTTGATTCGGCAAACTCCGGCTCAAATCATTGGCAAACGATAAATTCTGAGCGACTGTCGTTTTTGTTCAAGACGGTTCCCTTACTCTGGAGGTATGGTTGTTGAGTTGACAAAGGAAAACACGACAATGAGAAAATTAAAACTTCAAGTCCAAATGACCCTTGACGGATACATTGCGGGATCCAATGGCGAAATGGACTGGATGACTTTACCCTGGACAGACGACATCAATAAGTATGTCAACGAAATTACAGATCCTGTTGACACCATTGTTTTAGGCAGAAAACTTGCCGAAGGGTTCATTCCTTATTGGGCTAGCGTGGCTGCAAATCCGGATGACCCAGAATTTACCACCGGCAAGAAATTTACGGGCACCCACAAAGTTGTTTTTACCAAAACGCTTGACAAGTCCGAATGGGACAATGCCGTTTTAGCAAACGGCAACCTTGTTGACGAAATCACTCAACTAAAAAAACAAGACGGTAACGACATCATCGCTTATGGCGGTGCGACCTTTGTATCGGCTCTAATCAAACAAGGATTGATTGACGAGTTTCATTTATTTATTAATCCAACTGCAATTGGTAACGGAATGACCATTTTCAAAGAACTTGACAGTAAACAAGATCTGACATTAGTAAAAGCAACATCATTTGACTGTGGGATTGTTGTTCTTAATTACGAGCCGAAACGCGACTAAATATGCAAAATTAAACAACCTTCGTACACCCAATATACCAGCCGCCTCACCCGCCACGTTAAGCTCAACTGTATGCATTCGGATTGCAACAACCCATTCCTGCATTTCCAATTCCCCTGCGCAAAGGCGAAGCTGAGCCAGTGTTGGAACTCCAACCGCTGCTGCATCGCGTGTATGATCGCGCCCGGTTTGAATGGGCGATCGACGATCAGCAACCTCTCAGCCCCAAGCTCTCTAATCATGATTGGGCTTGGCTACAAGTCCTTCTGGATAGAAGCTTCACACTGCTGAAAGATATAGTTCACTGCTGCAAACAGTTGATCGAGATCTTGAATAGTGTAGAAGGTTTTGTTACGAGTAAATGTATGACCTTCGAGCTTACCAAATTGCCAGAAGTCGCCATTTGAGGTAATTCCAAAGATGATGATCTCTGAGTTTTCGTTGAGTCGTTGAGCCTTGTCAATCTCGCGAACCTCCTCACCTAAACGGAGTTGCTCTGTCTCTTTAGGGTTTGCTGCCAAAACCAGAATGCGTTTTACGGGGTTACTCTTCATCTTTTATCCTTCATCTTTGAGCTTTGTTTGTCCCATACCCAGTCGAGTTTTCATCCCTGTGCCTGCAAATTTGGCATACTCAATGAGCAGATTTGTGACATTGGCGATTAGGGGATCGGCAGATGACAAAATTTGCAGGGAAACGGTGCCTGTAAACCCGGTGACCTTGCCACTGTGAATCGCGATCGCACGAGTTTAGATGTTGTGCCGCGCTACGGCAACGGTGGTGGATAAATACTCAATTAGCTCATCACTGCCTAAATAAACTGGTGCAAAATGGTTCCACCGCTCTAACCAACTGCGAAACATCAGAGCAGGTATAGGCAATGGCAGATGCAGGCGGCTTTGGGCAAAGGAAGTGGGAGTGATAAATTTTAGGTCGAATCGTTTGATCGGTTCGGGTTCTGCGGCAACTAGCGTGTGGTAGAGCGTGTCGTAGCTGGTGATTTCGTCTTCGCGATCGCCCACCAGAAACGTTGCTCCCAACAGTTGCAATATTTGGTTACTGAGTCAGTGTTGGAAGGGAAAGTGAGGGCCGCGATCGCCTTCGACACATTTTCCTGCAATCCACAAAGCGACAGTTGATAAAATTCCCCTGGATGAAAGGTGACAAAATCTCCACTGGCAGTCATCGAACCGAGAATTCCTGAACAGGTCGTGGATGGAATTTGCTCAGATCCCATTTCAATACCCAAACGCTGATGCAATTGTTTCACTACCTCTAATCCATAGGAGCGAGTCTTCAAAGGTAAGTTTGGTGGTAGGAGGGGTGGTAATCATGGGTTTCTGCGTTATTGCTCGGTAGAGTTTTCATCGGATTCAAATCGATTTCTTTGAGTATAAAAGCGTTGAATCCGTGTTTGGATATCAGACGCAGTGATTTTGAGTTCTTCTAAATCAGTTGGAATAATATATCTGGCAAGTATTTTGAACAGCGAAGATAAATCTACCGATGAATCATTGAGGAGTAGCTGAGTAATATCATTTTCATAAATACTGATTTTATTAAACTGCCCTTGTCGATAAAGAGAGGGTAGGGCAAAGAACTTAAGTAGTAACAGCCCTTCAATGGTGGCGCAGCGAATCATCTGACTACCAAATAGCCGTTCGGTTGTGTAGCGATCGCGCACCAACTCAAACAATCTATTGCTGGTCAGCAATACATCAACCTGCAATTGGTCAAACGCACCCCGAACAAAATCTCGGTTTTCCTCTATCACAACGATCTCAGGTAACGCCTCCAACTCTGCTTTGGACAAAATGAAATCAATATCTTGAGTATTGCGACCTTCGATATAACTGAGCAGAGCAATCCCGCCAACCAGCAGATAATTAATCTTGCGCTCAGTCAGGAGGGTGAATAACTGTTCAACCGTCTCTGGTAGGCGATCCACATCCGGCATAGTGCTCCCCCAGTTTTTCAGGTCAAATAGAATGGCGTTGCAAACAATTTCAGCGATCGCGGCACTCATCATTCTCTCCTTGAAATCACGTCATTCTGCGGGTCAGTAGTTCAATCCAGGTGGCGATCGCCCGAAAATAGGGGGCATTATAAGGACTCTTGAGCGAAGTGCGTACAGCATCAAAATTGGGATCATCTCTGACTCGGCTAGGTAATCGTGCGATCGTATACGCAATTTTAGGCAAGTGTAGATAATAGCGAATATCTTTTGCATCATTCGATTTTCGCTCTTTGATCTGCTTCAGCATCTGCGTCTGCACTTGTGCGGTTGCCAGCAAATTTCGCACAAAGCTACGCGATTGATTCACTTCCAATTGCTGATCTAATCGTTTCACAAAAGTCAGTACGCCAAATAGACCTTCAACGCCAAACAGGTCTTTAAACTGATGAGGCTTCACTTCCGGTTCCAGATATTGCTGATCTTCTGGTGCCAAAACAGTAGTTTCAGCCACGCCTAACCATTCACTCCATTTAAACACTTCCCCAAACAGTCCCAAACTGTCTCGCCCATTGGCTTTGGCGTTATCCTCTGCATGTCCTGCATCGGTGGCGGCTTGATAAAGCGGATACTTGGCATCGTCCAAGCTCATCCCCCCAGACAAGGTAATATCTGGATGATTGCCTGTATAGGTACGAAAGCTCTGGTACACATCAAAGGCAAATTCCACAACCTCATTCCAGGCACCGCTGACAAACAAATCATCGCCTCCAGCGTAAATGAACAACAGATTGGGACGCGGATGAGGTCGTTGATTCGCATCGAGCATCAGAACCTGGTGGTCATCTGGTAAATTAGCGTGTCTATGTGCTGCCAAACTGTTGAGATAGACCTTGAAAAAGTAGGTCATTTGCCTTGACAGGCTGGCAAGTCGAGGCAAAGTGTACGCCTGTCCTAGCCCTTTGGAAAAGATTTGGCTGAGGCGATCGACATCCATTCGCAGATAGCCCACCCGCTTAATTCCTTCTGCCTCTCTAGCAAACTCCTCTGCCTGCATGGTGCCAGGTTTGTTTTGGTCATTTTCCTCAAACTCTACTGTGCTGGGTTGTGCGTAGTTGGCATAGAACAGAGGCGTGACCTGTGAGGTTTGATAGTGGCGGATGTCCCAATCATTCACCAACAGAACTAGATCATTGTCAGCAGCAATACGAAGTGCTGCATTCGGATCATCAAAAAAGTAGTGATAGACTGTTCCAGATTTAAGTTTGAAGCGTAAACGCTTTGGTGACAGATTCCGCTGGGACGATCGCACAATTGCGTTGACCCTTAGCAACTGTCTACCTAAGCGAAACATTCGCGCACACATTGCACAGGCTTCTACAGAATCAGGTTCGTCGCGATTTAAGCGGGTAAGTTTTCTCACATCATCAACCAATCATTAAACTCTCTTTGAATTCGTTCCAGGATTCCTTTTAACTCATTCGTTGCTGCAACCAACAGATAAAACTTACTGGCTCCGGCATAAATCACATTCGTGCGAGGCAATTTGAGTTCCGTCAAAAGCTGCTGCACAATTTCTTCGGTTGCCAGTTCCAGATAAAAACTGCGTGCCCGCAGGGACTTCAGCGCTCCTTCCGATGAAATGGTGTAAATAAACTTTTGTACCCCCATCAAATCACCACCGACGAGTGCCAGCTCTTTATCAGGTGATTGTGCTAATGCTGCTGCGATCGCTGCCTCTGATTTTGCCTGATCCGCGATCGCAATATCGGCATCTGGCTCTCCCCAGCTTAAATGAGAGCCATAGGTTTCTAGAAACAGCATCAACTGAGAAAGGTTTTGCCAGTTGAGAGTTTGAGTTGCCGCACAAATCTGATCCCTTAAATCAGCAAAGTCTGTAGGGCAATCTTTCACGGCATAAGGGATTTGCGGCATTGTTTGGACTCGTGATGCTTCCTCATCTGGTTGAACCGCGATCGCCCGTGCAGGACGATAATTCGGTTGATTGGGCTGGCCTGCGCCAGGTGAATTCGATCAAAAACTAACTGGAGTGCATTTGGGTCTTGACTAGACCGGGACAGGATACGCTGTGTCTCCTCAACAAAGGGCTGCACCTCATCTACTGGCAAAGGCTCAGAATTGGAAGCACCAGCCCAACGGGCAAGGACATCTACAGCTTGCTGGATTACCTGTAGCGCGGCATTTTGAGAGATAGACATTGAATAAAGGGTTTTTGGAGCTTTTATTTTATTGGTATCCAGCACGATCGCGATCCTAACCAGATACTATTGTCCTTCGGAAAATAATTCCGTCCAATCTAGCAAAGAAAAGTTTAAACGTCAGTAAAAACCGAAAGACAGCCCTGTATTGTTTCTTTGCAACTTATTACTCCGTTCAGTCTGGAGGAGCTGAAGGCGATCGCGCAGGAACGCCAGGCGGGTAAGGTGCGCAAGTATTTGATTGCTGAGGATGTGCTGCCAATGGTGAATGAGCTGTCGGAGAAGGAGGCGGCGCGGCTAGCTCAGATGATTATTGGGAAGTTGGCACGGATATAGCTTACAGGGGGAGGTTGATTTTGAGGATGTCGCCTGTGGCTACGTCGTGGGTGTGGGTGGCGATGATGACGGCTCCGCCGGAGTGGGGGGTGGGGTCGCCTAAGCGGGGATCGAAGCAGGCGATCCAGGCGGCGGGGTGACAGGCGTGGATCAGGTAGCCGTAGAGCCAGATGGGTGCTTTGCCTTCGAGGACGACTCCTTGACTCCAAATGATGTCGCTGGGGAGGTCAAGTCCTTGCAAGTCATGAGGGGTAATTAGCCCATCGGCGGTGGTGATCTGGATATGGAGGTGCTGGTAGGGGATGCCGGTTGTGGTTTGGTGGGAGATGCGATGCAGGGCGATTGCTGGCATGAGAATTAAACCTCGTCGGGGTCAACGCCCATTGCCCGGAGTCGTTCGGCGAGTCGTTGTGCTTTTAGTTCTGCTGCGGTTGCCCGCTCTGCGCCGGTGAGAATGATCTGTCCGTCGCGATCGCACCAGCGTAGCCAGAGTCGGGTTACGTCTTCTTCAAATTGCCCCTCCCAGAGGGTTAACCCTAAGCCGACGGCCTCTAGCCAAACCGATTGACCAACGCCAGTGATGCCTTGAGGGGATGTCAGTTCCGTGTAGCCGATGGGTGAGATGGTCCAGACGCGCAGGAGTGCGCCGTTCATGTTGTCCTGGTCTTGAAGCTGCTGGAGTGGATCGAATACGACATAGTAGGGCACGCGAATTTCGGCATAAATGTCCTTTTTGCACGCTTTTTTGCCCTCTTGCTGGGCCTTCTTACTGAGGGTGAGTTCGTTGCCTTCCTGGTTGGAGACAATTTCGATGCAGACTTCAGGGACTTTGCCAAATTCCCAGACAAAGTAAGCGCGATGGCGACGCTGGGATAAATCTGCGGCCCGCTGTACACCCAGGCTCAGGAGCATATCAGGGACAATGGGGTCGCCCTTGATTTTATAGAATAGCCCCACATTAGCCGCAGCTAGAAAAGGTGACGGTAGTGCTTTAGAGCTACAAATCGGTTCTACCAGTAGGCGCTGCTGCAATTCTGACTGAAAATTGTCCAATGGGGTATCGTCCTCAATGACCAGATGGCTGATATCCAGCTCGTGAACGATGGCTGCTGAATAATCTTCTTCTACGTAGTCTCCTGGTTCAAAGTCTGTATTGAGCAGTTGTTGAGTCATGGGGAGTCCTCAGAACCCGATAGTTCATTATCCTTGAAACTTGAGAAAATTGATCGGAGAACGAGATTACTTAAGTTCCCTGCAGGCGGCGACGCTGTAACCACAATCCGGCCATCAATCCCAACGCTAACACTCCAGTCAAGTAAAGCAACCCGATGAATCGAACTGAC
>JAAUSG010000181.1 GCA_012034055.1 Leptolyngbyaceae cyanobacterium RU_5_1
GGCAGGCAAACCCTGCCTGTGATTATCCTGACCGCTCGAGATGATATTCACGACAAAGTGGCGGGGTTAGAAGGCGGTGCCGATGATTATGTCACCAAACCCTTCCAGTTTGAAGAACTCCTGGCACGGGTGCGGGTGCGCTTACGTCATCTGTCAACCACAAAAAATCAGGAAAAAGATATTTTACAGATCGGTTTGGTCGCATTAAACCTGCGCACCCGACAGGCGATTGTCAACGGGAACATTGTTGAACTTCCCGCCCGCGAATTTACGATGGCAGAAACCTTCTTTCGCCATCCTGGACAGGTTCTCAGCCGTGAACAACTGCTCGATCGCGTTTGGGGGTATAACTATGACCCCGGTTCTAACGTTGTCGATGTTTACGTCGGCTATCTGCGCAAAAAATTTGGCAGTGATCTGATTGAGACCGTGCGGGGGATGGGGTATCGTCTGCGAACATGAGAGAATTCTCACATTTTTTTCATATATAATTCATCCAGTCCGATGATAATAGTGGAGGGGCTAAGGATGATGTAGTAAACTTTAAACATTCAGCTTGTCAGTATGTCAGTATCCACACTTATGTCTCAGATTTTGATTGTCGAAGATGAAGAGCGGCTAGCTGCTTTTATCGATAAAGGGCTAAGGAAACAGGGATTTACGACTGCGATCGCTGAAGATGGTGAGCAGGCACTTCGCATGGCAGAGCGGGGCGGGTTTGACCTGATGTTGCTGGATTTGGGATTGCCCGTGGTGGATGGATGGACGGTATTGAGAGAACTTCGCAGCCAGGGTGAAGTACGCCCGATCATCATTGTTACGGCTCGGAAGGACGAGCAAGAAAAAGTATCCGCTTTCCGTAATGGCGCAACTGACTTTGTCACCAAGCCCTTTCGCTTTAGCGAGTTACTAGAGCGCATCCAAACTCATTTGACTCACTAAGTGGATGGGTGGATCTGTTTAAATTGAAGATACCGAATGTTGGGTTGACGCAGGAAACCCAACATTTGCGTGGGTTACATCACGCAAACCCATCCTGACAAATCATTAAGGTTGAATGTCCAATCACCAATTACCAATGACCCACTCCCTGCGAAGCCCTAAGAGGATGTTTGAAGAGGTATGGTCTGTGATGTTAAGCCCTCAGCGATCCCCCCTAGCCCCCCTTAATAAGGGGGGAAATTGGCTCAAAGTCCCCCTTATTAAGGGGGCTTAAAGCCCTTCGGGCATACAAGAAAAGGGGGATCGTTCACGCTTTCCTACAGACAGTAGGACTTTTAAAACATCCTCTAAGTGAAGGGACACATCCAAAACCTATCAAGCCTGACGGGTTGCCGCATTATCGAAACGCCCACACTCCAGTTAAGCCCGTTTTTCGGAACTGTCATGTCTGAATCGAGCTGCTTTAAACCGCTGCAGTCCTTTGTTAGCTTCTTCAAGCGCTGGTTGAGTACTCACTGGCGCTCTTTGCTGGTGCTGTTCTTTGGGATCTATTTGCCCCTACAGATTTTTCTCGTCCTGGCGCTGCAGGTGTGGAGACTGGGAGCGGGAGGACTGAGCTGGGATGTTTCTATTCTGCTGGCAATTCATGCCACGGTGCAGGAAAGGCTGGACGTACTGGCATTGAGGCTGACCCAGTTCGGAACCCACTGGGGAGTGTTTCCAGCGTCGATCGCCCTGATGTTAGTGCTGTTGTTTCTGAAGCAATGGCGATCGCTCACCTATTTGTTAATCACCCTGCCTGGAAGTGTGTTGATTAACCGAATTGGCAAAGAATTCTTGCATCGTGCCCGTCCCCACCTGTGGGAATCCACCTTTCCCCCGGAACCCGAATTTGCCTTTCCCAGTGGTCATGCCATGTCCAGCATGACGTTCGTTGCGGCTCTGGTGATTTTGACCTGGGGGAGTCGCTGGTGCTGGCTCGTTGCCATACTGGGTGGCTTGTTTGTGGGTGCGATCGGCTGGACGCGCTTGTATTTGGGAGTCCACTATCCCAGCGACATTCTTGCCGGTTGGATGATGGCCCTGGCCTGGGGCGTGGGAGTCAACTGGGTGTTGAACCTAGGCCCAAACACGCCAACAACGGTGGCAGAAGAACAGGCGGTTGAGGAGGCGATCCATGCAACGCGCAGGAGTAAGAGAGGGGCTAGGGTCCAGGGGTTGGGGACTGGGGATCAGCGGTAATGGGTTGCTCACCGCCAACAAACCCTCTACTTAAATAGTTGGTCAAAGCGATCAAAGCTGGAAGAGACGCGTTGATGGCAATCAGGCGTACCAAATGCCCGGCTGCAACGGTTTCTACATCGTGGTTGAATGCCAGGGCAATCCAAATCATTTCCGGTGAACCGCCAGGAGCGGTTACCAGTAGACAGGTGAGCCAGTCCCAGGGTGTGAGCAGCAGGGCGATCGCGGCGGAAACAAGTCCGGCTAGAAGAGTCAGCGTTACAGGAACAGCGGCACGGGCGATCGCGCGTTTGCCAGGATTTGGATTCGTCCCCCAATATTCACCAATCGTAATTCCCAACAGAATCTGACCCACTAAATTGAAGAGTGGTGACAAACTAAAATCTACATTCGGCACCCATGAAATCAAATTGAAAATTGAGTTGAACACGATTCCCGTTGCAATTGAGCAGAGAAATGTAGCAACCGGAATATTGAGTTGACTACCCAGATGAATGACAACTGTGGTCAGCACTAATACTGAACCAAGCCAGACTATATAGGTTGAATCGAACGTCAGCAAATTGAGAGTAAACCAGTGGAGATTTGTAGCAATCTGATTTGAATCAAAACCCGTTGGCACAGAACGATTTGCAATCAATGGCATGATTAACGTGACAGCCGTAAATCGCATCAGCTGTACGAGCGAAACCAATGACGCATTCTTGCCATAGTCTGCCGCAATGCTTCCCATCACACCGATATTGCCGGGAGTTGTCGATAACATTGCCGTGAGTAAATCAGTCTTTTCCAGGCGTGAATAGAGATAGCCGATCGCCCCACCGCTGATCAGTAACAGGAGAGTCAGCAGCACAAAGATTGGCGCTTGAGTAGACAATGACACCAGATTGCTATGTTGAATTGAAAAACCAATTGTCAATCCAACCAGAATCTGCCCAATTTTTCGGGCATTGCGCTTGGGTTTTGCCGAATGGTTGTAGCGCGATCGATAAACATAAAACACCGTTGCACCTGCTACGATTCCCCCCAAAATCCACGCTCCCCCGTCTGCACCCAGTGCCAGGAATCCAAATCCAATCAAGACCGCAACAACGAGTTCTAGCGCAACAATGAAGCAGGTAGAAATGAAGCTGGAAGTAAAGTTGGAAAACGCGATTTTCATCAAAAATTACGATTTAAAAATTATCGGGTTCTGATTAGAGATAATTTTCAGTCAGGATAAAAATTCCTAAACCAATCAACACGAATGGGACAATTTTGTGTCCGTAGCGAGTGAGTAGCGGAGCGATCGCGGGATGACGGCTCAAGTGATAACCGATGTAGCACCATACCCCAACCATCACCAGGAATACACTCAAAATTACTCCCAAACTGATCAGGTTATTGTTTGCAAACAGGGGTACATAGATCCCAATATTGTCACCGCCATTGGCAACGGTAACGGCTGCAACATTGTAAGTTTGCGGCGCTAAAAAACTAGCAATCCCCCTGGAACGATTCACCTCGCACGATACGATTTGAACATCCATTTCCTTGTCCTCACGGCAGACAAACTGACTGATTCCAAGTGCGATCGGCACAAGTCCTAGCAATCCAATCCAGGCTTTTGGAATCAGCAAGCCACCGAAGAAACCAGGAAGACTGGCAGCGATCAGTACACAGAAACCAAGGTATTGACCAAGCACAATCTGATCAGGACGAAAACCAGCATTTATTTGAGCGAAGAAGAGCGTCAGAATCACGATGTCATCGATGTTGGTTGCAACGAAGGCGGTGATTCCAGTGATAACAGCTTGTACAACCCAACCCATCTTCCGCCTGGCACCTCCCCTCACTCCTACCTCCCTGACCTTAGGCTATTTAAATCCCAAATCCGTACTTTTGCCTGCATGGACGAGGGCTAACTTTTCGTAATGCTGGGCGTGCTCAATTAGATGGGCGGCTTCGGAATCGGAGACTTCCCGCAGGACTTTGCCCGGAACGCCGACGACCAGCGATCGCGCTGGAACATCCCTCGTCACCACCGCTCCGGCACCGATCATACTGCCAGTACCGACCCGTACTCCATCCAGCACGATCGCGCCAATGCCAATCAGGCATCCCCGTTCAATGTAGGCACTGTGAATGACTGCGCGGTGGCCAACGGTCACATGGTCTTCCAAAATCGTGGGGCTACCCGGATCGCCATGCAAAATCGCCCCGTCCTGAATATTGGTGCATTCCCCAATCACAATTTGCTCTACATCACCTCGCACAACTGCCCCATACCAAATGCTGGCTCCTGGGGCGATCGTGACCCTGCCGATCACCGTTCATTTGCGGCCACAAACGCGGCTTGAGAGAGGTCAGGTGAACTCCAGAACGATGAATCATGCATCAAAGGACAAATGACAAAGGACAAATCACAGTTTATCCTTGTCTTAATTCATTGCCATCGGCTAAAAGCCCTGAAAGTGCCGATAGAATTGCCTAGAGGAGCTAGAAACCTTCCTGGATATAATAGATAAAAACAGGCACTGATGCTTAAAAAACAGGCAGATTCGCCATCAATGATCAACCCCGCCTTGCAGTACCCAATTTTCGGTCCAGAGATTCAGTGCCCTCACTGTCGCCAAACGATTCCGGCACTGACCTTGACAGATACCTATTTGTGTCAGCGCCACGGTGCGTTTGAGGCAAATCCCAAAACTGGTGAGCTAATCCATTTGCAGTCTGGGCGGCACTGGAAGCAGTGGGAAGACGAATGGTATCGCCAGCACACCCATCCTGATGGCATTCGATTTGAAATTCACGAAGCCCTCGATCGCTTATACACTCAAGGCTACCGGGCGACGCGTGTCATTATTGCCAAACGTTACAAAGACCTGATTAGCACCTATTTGGAGCGCAGCACTCCCTGGCGTGGGCAAGCTGAATCTCCTAAGCCGCGCCTTTACGGCCTTCCCGTTGAGTTTAGCCCTGACCCTGAGCAGGAACCTTGCTGGGACGTAATCAACTTTGACTTAGAAAAAGAACCCGGTGCGCCCGTGCGGTATCCGTATTTCGGCTGTTTGAGTAGTGGGGAGATGGGGGATGGGGAGTAGAGGAGTAGAGGAGCCATACCCTCATTTGTTTCAACTTAAACTAAAAGGATTGCCACGCTCACACTTTAGCCCTCACCCCTCCACCCCTACTACCCCTCCACCCTCATCCCCTCATCCCATCACTCTTTCCACGCTTGGGGTTGCCGAAAGCGGTATACGTCCTGAATCACTTGCACCCAACCGTTGGCAAGTGAGTCGAGGATACGATCGCCCTTCTCCCTGGTTGCCGTTGTTGGGTCGCCAATCACCCCGCTGCGGCTGATGTCTCGTGTTGTCCAGGGAATCGGCAAGTTGCGCTCCAGAGTCAAAACACTATCTTTGGGCAGTCCATGTGGGTATTCCGAAACGGCCCGCTCCATCTTGACGTGCTCTGGCAGGATGGACAGCAGCAGGCTGGTTTCGGCATCTCCGGCATGAATTCCTAGCAATGCCTCTTTTTCTGTAAGCAGGTCTTTGGTGATATTGGGTGCTCGCCAAACGAAGAATGGAAACACCTGAAAGTCGTCGTGGATCACATGCAGGTCGCGGGCCACAATGTCCATAATCTGGGGCTGACCACCGTGACCATTCATCAGCACCAGCTTACGGAACCCAGCCCGATACAGACTTTCGCCCACATCCATCAGCACCGCAATCAGAGTTTGAGCACTGAGGGTAATCGTGCCGGGAAAATGCCAGTGCTCATTGGATTTTCCGTAATACAGGGATGGCATGGCATAGGCAGGAATGCTGGGATCAAGTTTGTGGAGCGCTTTGCCGAGAACGGACTGCGCGATCGCCACGTCCACAGCCAGGGGCAAGTGGGGGCCATGCTGCTCGATCGCCCCAACCGGCTGAATGATCACGACGTTTTCCTTGTCAGGCATTGCCTGCACATCGGTCCAGGTTAGATAGGGGAAAAAGCGATTGGGTGGGATAAAACCGTGCATGATTCGGTGAAGCAGTGGAGGTAAAGAGTTATCAGGAATTATTACCCACTATGTGCTCCTTGCGACGCCGCTAAGTCGATACTCATCCGATTTTTCAGGACATAATCGGAATATCGTTAACAGACTAACGGGGAACGATAGAGCCATGACCTCTCAATTCTTGGAACGACGATTGCAGGATCTCGCTAGTCACGTCACACAAGATCAGACGTTGCTGCAGGACTTTGAGGACGCCTTACGATACGAGTCTGATCCCCGCACCAAAGCCAGGTATCGAAGGGATATCGAGCAATTGCGAGAATCTGCCCGACGCTATCGGCAAGAATACGATGAAATTTTGATCCAAATGGCAGGGCAACAACAGTCCGCCCAGTTGCAAACAGTTTCTAGCCAGCTTCAGCAAATGGATCACAAGCTAGACCGCATTTTGGATAGTCAGACGGATATTTATGAGAGTTTGACAGAAACACAGCAAGCATTGCTCTCGCGCTACGCTGCCACAGAGCAGGTGCTGCTTGAGGGAGTGGTGCAGCAGTTAGACCAGTATCAGCTTGCGTTTACCCAAACGCTTGTAGATGCTCTGGATCGCCATCAACTCTCAGAGCCTGAGATGCAGCAGATGTGGGCGGTGTTGGAAGAGCGCTTACCCGAATTGCCGCCCAGTCAAGCCGCGATCGCTGAAATTGTCAAAGAACCTGGACTCGATGCGAAACACAAGCTGAAGGTAACGCTGCCGATTGTGCCATTTCTTGTGGACTACGAAGGGGAACTGGAACTGGGTGCTGGCTTTAACCTCAAGTCAGCATGGGAGAGGCTGATAACGAAGTTGCGAAACCGATCCACTCACTCTGCAAACTCTCATCAGTCTCCTGCCAAACAACCAATTTGGGATTTTGCCCAGGAGCTGATTCAGGACATGACTGAAGCAGAGATCAATCGGCTTCCCAGGGATGGAGCTGAACAGCATGACCACTATATTTATGGGACGCCGAAGCGTGAGCAATGAGAATAGTGTTTGCGGATACGTTTTATTGGGTGGCTCTGATTAATCCAGCAGATGCGTGGCACGCGCAAGTCATTCGATTTAGCCAGTCTTCAGTCCCGTTCAGAATCTGTACAACCGATGAGGTTTTGACAGAGGTTTTGGCGTTTTACTCTGCAGCGGGCGATCGCTCCCGCCAACGAGCAGCCACTCTAATCCGCCAGATTCTGAGGGATCCGAACATTCAGGTGATGGAACAAACTCATCAATCCTTTTTGGATGGCTTGGAGTTGTATGAGCAACGGCTGGATAAAGGCTATAGCCTAACGGACTGTATCGCTATGAATACGATGCGATCGCTCAACATTACCGAGGCACTCACGCACGACAAGCATTTTGCTCAGGAAGGCTTTTTGATTGTGTTCAATACCCTGAACTCAGTATGAGGAGAAGCGCATGGTGGATTGGCGTCAGCACTTGGAAGAAGTGTTAGAAGAAGATCGCAAACTGCTCACGAAGCTGGAAAACTCGTTGCGGTTTGAAACCAACCCCAAAGAGCAAGAAAAGCTGAAATTCCAAATTAATGAGCTGAAGCAGACAATAAACGAGCGCCAAGCCGAGCAAGCATCATTATCGGCTAGCGAAAATCCGAAACCATCATCTCCCCCGCCTCCCTCACTTCTCTCACCTCCCTCACCTTCCCCATCCTCCCTACCTCCTGCAGAAAGTCGGCTGAAGCAGTTTCGCAAAGTTTCGCAAAATGGTGTTGGGTGAATTGAGGGAGGGGCGATCACGCGATCGAGAGCTTTTCATAGCCCTCGGCATCAGTTCGCTGGTCTTTGTTCTTGTGATAAGTATCCGGTTCGCTGGATGGCTTCAGGGTGCTGAACTGGACTGGTATGACCGATTCATGCGATGGCGACCTCAAGAACTGTTCGAGGATCGATTGGTGATCATCAAGGTTGAGAATACCAAATACGGTTGGCCGCTGCCCGATGACGTGCGGGTTCAACTGATCGACAAATTGAATCAATACTATCCCCGTGTGATTGGATTTGATATCTATCGTGAGGGTAAAGCAGGTAGTCCTAGTCAGGAGTTGATTAACCGACTAAAACAATACAACCATGTGATTACTATCTGCAAAGTTGCTGAGAGCGGACGGCGTGATGAGCCAGGTGTGGCAGCTCCGACTGCAGATCTTTCACCGGATCAACTTGGATTTAGTGACGTTGTGACGGATTGGGATAATGTCCTCCGTCGTCATCTCCTGGTTAGGGGTACACATCGCTAAAGAAACGATCTTGACCGATGTCCTTGACGGTACGTTCGATCTGCAGCAAGTGGAAGATCAGATTGTGTTAATCGATGTGACTGACTCCGAGATTAAAGACAACCACTTCACCCCCTATCGTGAAAGTGTGCGGGGACTCATCATCAATGCCCAAATGGTGAGTCAACTGGTGAGTGCGGCGAAAGGAGAGCGTTCTCTATTGCAGACGTTTCCCTGGTGGGGAAACGCTGTTTGGATCTGGGGCTGGTCTTTGGTGGGAGGTATACTGGCATGGCGACTACAGTCCCAGAACGTTACCAACGGATCGGCGCTGTTCTCGTTTGGATTGGCTGGGGCGATCGCGATCGTCCTGTTGGCTGGTTCCTGCTTTGGCTTCCTGGTCATCGGCACCTACTGGGTTCCGTTTGGAGCTTATTGGGTTCCGTTTATCATCACCCGATGAAGCAAAAACTTTAACAAAAAACCCTCCGTATCGGTTGAAAAAATCAATCGTTTCCTTGGAACTTTGGACATGTTTATCCTCAAGTATCACCTGCACCGAATCCTGCATCATTTTCTGTATTTGCTTACGGTAAACCTTAGCCCGTTGAGTCTCGTTTAACTCAGAGTACGTATTGTCAAGTTCTTTAAGAGAAAAAGATTCAAAGAATCGCAGGGTAAATTGAAAGAAAGCTTCTTCTTTTTCTTGAGAGCTTTGCTTGAGAAGGTTCTTGAGATTCTTTCTTGCCACTTCATAGAAAGGTGGAATCTGATTGAGAATATAAATAGCTTGTTGATATTCGCCTATGCGATTGTATGTTTTGCCAACATTTGCAAGCACAATTGATTCCAGCCCTCCGAAAGCAAACAAGCCATCAAGAGATTCAGTTTCTGATACCTGAGTTTTTTGTGCGGGGAGTGAGAACTTTCTAGGATTGGCTTTCATAGCTGCCAATAACAACAATGTCTGCTCATAAAAATTCATTGCTTCTTCATAAGCCTTTAACTCTCTATGAGCATCCCCAATTCTGCTGAATGAAATAGCTGCAAACACACGATTTCCTAACTTTCTCCAAAGTGGAAGTGCCCTGCTGAAAACATCAAGTTGCTGTTGATACTGGTCTAAGCCGCTATAAACATTGCCAAGACTATTCAATATAATTGCTTCATGTTCATCAAACTTCTTTTGTTCGTTTTTACCAGCCGTCTCTCGCTTAAACTGCAAGATTTGCAGCGCTTCTTTGTACTTTGCAACAGCTCCCCATTTCGACCCGCTTTTCGCTAATTTATCTCCCGCATACCCTGCTCTTGAATAGGCATTCTGTGCTGCGACAACAAAAAACACCACAATCACCTTACGTGGATCTTTTTGACTGGGCTGAAGGGAAGTTTTGACATCGTCTCCTTCGTAGTCCATCTGCTGGATGGACTGCTCAATGGTGGGGCGGTGAAAGACATCCCCTGCTTTCAGTTGAACGGGCCGTAGAATAACCGCTTCTGGAATTTCGCTCCGAATTGGTCTGCCCTGCTTGTCTTTGTCCTTCCCATCACTGTCAACAAACTGGACTTTAATGGCTTCAATTACTCCCTCTGCAACCTGAATTGTCACAATCCCATCTGGGGAAACTTTGGGGGAATCGAGTACCTGAGCCAGGACATAGCCGTTGTCTTGATACCATTTGTTGATTTGCCGAATACCCGCTTGCAGTTGATTCAAATTCAGGACACGTCCGTATTGCTTGCCAAAAGCTGCCTCCACAACCTGCGATCGCAAAACCTGCTCGCCTTCCACTTCAACCCGTCGCAAGATTGGATTAAGCTGCACTTCAAAGGTCACCCGTACCCCCGACGGAACATCTTCTGGCACTGCCCGAACATTGGAGAAATAGCCTGTCGCAAACGTGGCGTTGATGTCTTCCTGCAGTTGAGAGCGAGTACTCTTCACTCCTGGCTTCGTTTTAATCACTTTGTATACCTGGTCTTGCAGGCTTCTCGGTGCGCCTTTGATCACCACCTCGTTGATCAGGACTTCAGCTTCTGGTTCCGGTTTGGGTGTCGGTGAGGATGATGGAGTTGGAGTCGGCGATACCTGTGGAGCTGGGCTAGGAGAGGGCAACGGCTGAGTTTGCCCATGCATTGGAGCAGCCGTTCCAAACCAACACCCAAGGCCGATTAACAGCACGAAACTACACGGGGCAGACCGATTCGGGTTCTGGATTGCGATCGCACCAATTCCATCGCGCTTGACTTGCTGAGGCATAACTTCACCAGACAGGTTTACCTGAATTTTATGATCAGCAGTTCAATAGCTGGCATGCGGTCGTGCATCTTGAGCGTTTTTCGGAACCGCGATCGCTCCCAAATCGCCAACCCAAGTTTGTGCAGTCTTTCGTTGCCTGACTTGCTAAATCGGGTACAGGACGCTGATACACTAATTCATGAGTTTAGGTTTCTTAAAGATTTGATTCTTTGAACCTCTATTTTGGTGTGCAAACGTTTTCTGGAGTTACGGAGCTGAGATGAAAGTCGGTCAAAAAGTTCGGGTACGTCGGTTGCGCGATCGCGTGTCAGAGGCAGTGGTGAAACGATTGGGTCAAACAGGCACCATTCAAGACTTTAAAATGACGGATGCCAGCGGCGTGGGTGTGCTGGTTCAGTTCGAGGACAAATATGCAACCTGGTTTTTTGAAGATGAAGTGGAGCTAACTCATTAAAAAAGGCGTTTGTCAAGACGGAATCATGAAATAGATGGCTTGAATCACCCAACATTTCATGCAAGAGGTCTAATAGAGATAGTGCATAACGTGAGCTAGGGAATCTAAGTTAATGGCTCTGATCTTGACATTCTTAGGCGAGGACGGGATGGGGCAAACTGCGATCGCGATCGCAGCCGCCAAGCGATTTGCCAACCAGGGCAAGCGCGTCCTGTTTGCCAACCAGCAGTCCGGCCCAGCGGTTGGCATGATGCTGGGAAAACCCCTGGAACCTGATCCACAACCGTTGGAACCCAACTTAAAGGGTGTTCAGCTTCAGTTAGCGACGTTGCTGGAACGCAGTTGGGAAGAGCTGAAAAGCTGGAAGCGGAATATGTCCGCGCCCCATTCTTCAAAGAAGTGTATGGGCAGGAGTTGGGTGTGCTGCCGGGGGTGGACAGTGCGTTGGTGCTGAATGCGCTGCACGAGTACGATACCAGCGGTGAATATGACGTGATTGTTTATGATGGCGCAAGCAGTCAAGCGACCCTGCGCATGTTGGGAATGCCAGAAATCATAAGCTGGTATGTCCGTCGCTTCCGTCAGTTATTTGCCAATTCAGATTTTGGAAAACGGTGATGCCGCTACTGCAACCGATCGCTGCTACGGTGCTGAATGTAAGCTGGACTAGTGACCTCTTTGATCAGCCTGCCGCTCAACAGGCCAACAACCGACTGGAACAGGCGAAAGCTCAGATCTCAGACCCGAATCGACTTGCCGCCTATCTGGTGACCACGGCAGATGACGCGGCGATCGCGACGGCAAAATATCTGTGGGGGTCTGCTCAACAGGCGGGGGT
>JAAUSG010000182.1 GCA_012034055.1 Leptolyngbyaceae cyanobacterium RU_5_1
TTACTTTACGCCCGGAACGCTCAAAGCGGTGCGAGTCGCACTGGTAAAACCAGGGGCTTACCTCAAAGACTTAGGACGATTTCTGAGAAAGATTTTACCCCTGGAGGAACGAACGGCCGTTGTCTTTACCAGGATTTTTTGGTAGTTTCTTTCCTGGAAATCTCCTTAGTTAAACTTAAGCTCTACTCCCTGCACGGGATTCAAGAATATTGGATCGTCAACTGGCAACTGAAGACCCTGGAAATTTACCGCCGCACCGATGCTCAACTCCAACTCGTCGCCACTCTCCTCGAAGGCGATACCCTCACTTCACCTTTGCTACCAAGTTTTAGCACTGCGATCGCTCAAATTTTTCTGTAACAGTCAGGGGTTTTTCCTTGCCTAGATCAGGTTAAGCTGCGTCAACATTGCTCGTCACTTCAGCCAATACGGCAGTGATTACCTCATCCCTCACCCCATGTCGTCGTAGACTTTCTACCAACTTCGGTAATTCAGGTAACTCTGGTACTGGGGTTGACAGTACACCTTGTGCCGATGCCACATCTCGAAGCGTTACCAAAAAAAGTTCAGTGTCACCTTCCTCCAAAGCACTTTGCAGATAAGCGATCGCTTTCTCAGGATCTTTAAGGTAATCGTTTAAGACAGTGCTAAATGGTACACTTCTAGTCATCCTCTTGCTCCCGATAATCTGCCCAATACTTCAACGCCTGCTGAATATCACTTTCCTGGGAACTTTTGTCGCCGCCACAAAGCAGTACAATGATGCGATTTTCAACCTTACCGAAGTAAACTCTGTATCCCGGTCCAAATTTCATCCGGAGTTCAAAGACCTCATCAGCAATGAATTTGTGATCACCCAGATTGCCCAACTGAATCCGACGAATTCTCAAAAGAATCTTATTCACACCTTGGGTATCTTTTAGAGAGTTGAGCCACTCTGTGAAAGGTTGCTTCCCCTGTTGGGTCGTGTAAACCTCAACTTCCCAGGGTGTCACTTCCAACGAAATAAACCTCCAATGCCAACACGATCAATCATAACAGTTGGGGCTTTACAACCAGAGCAGGTGAGATAGGGGAATTTGTTACTTGGACAGATTCCCTCCAGCATAGTCGCCACCCTCTGTATTGATGGTCGTCGTATTCCCAAACTGCTGCGTAATTACTGCTCCTGCCGCTGGATTGACGATCGCTCCTTGCGACCTCCTCAAATCAATCTGGTCTCTTGCCACTACATTCACATCCCCACTCACTGTAAATTCTCCATTGAGAATCTGCTGCAACGCCTGCTGGCAGTCAATTGGCTCAACCTCACGCACTGCACCGCTCAACGTTGGCGGTAAGTCTTGATTGTCCAGTTCTCCGTCTGGAGCCTGGCCACGGTGGAGGGCGATCGCCATTGCCCCAATTCCCTTCTGAATCGTCAACTCTGGTTCCTGAGCAAAGCCTAAAGCTCCAAAGCGTTGCTTCACTTCACTACTCACACTCGCAAACACATACTCGTACAGGTCGAAAATGCTAATGTAGCCCCGACGATTCACAATATCCCGTCCCCGCAACCCATCCGCCACTGCCTGGGCGAAGAACGTCATTGCTGCCGTTTTCAAGAAATAGGAACGTTGTGTTTCCCGACAAGCCGTGATAATCACTCGTCCTTCTCCAGTTCCCAACAATGCCGTTGCCGTCCGGTCTGGCAAACTGTGACCGATAGAATCCGATGAGCCACTCAAGGAATCTGGCGAAATTTCTCCTGAATGGCAGGCATTGAAGATCAGGAACATTCGTTTGGCTTTGATTGCCTTAATCTTCTCCAGTAGCGTTTTCTCATGGATACCGCTACCCGTAACGACCTTTCCAGCATTGAACTCTGTCTCATAAGTTGTCAGGTAGTAACCATCATCTCCATAGTCGCCGTGTCCACTGTAGAAAAGCAGGAACGTGTCGCTTTCTTTGACGGTTGCTGCAAACTGATCCAAGGCTGCTTCAATATTCTGACGGGTAGCAGTTGTATCATGCAGCAGCGTTACCTGTTGTTCTGGGTAGCCACAGTAGCGACGATCGCTTAGAACGGCTGCAACCTCCTGAGCATCCTCAACTGTAATGGGCACATTCATTGCTGGAGTGTGCTGATAGGAGCTAACCCCAATCACTAGCGCGTAGCCTGTGTCAAATGCCATACCGTGCTTCCCTTACACTCAGGATGGATTATCGGTTTTTGGAGGTTCTGTGTACTCGCAGAAAATGTTTAACCCAATCTTGAGGATGTAGAGAACAATGATGGTGGCGATCGCTGGATCGAGCGGTAGTCCATGCGCTCCAGCAATCCCAACCAGGGAAACGATTACCCCCGTCAACAGCGGCGCACTCCCCGGATTTTTGGAGTATTCTTTCACCTTGCCGCGAAAACCTTCATCCCCACAGACCTCTTTACGGAGTTCCTTAAGGGTCACTTGCCAAAGGGATTTGTCACCCGGACTATAGGTTCCTAACGAGCCAACCCGCTCATCCCAAAGCTCGTTGAAGCTGGTTTCAAGGTCGCCGTTGTTCTTTTCGAGAGTGGCGATCGCGCTTTCAATCTCGCTGATCTCTGGAGCATTATAGCTTTTCACGAGTAGCTGGATATTTTGGATTTCAGTAGAGGTAATTAGTCACAGCAAGAAGCAGGGCTAATTGAGAAAGTCCAAAAGCCCTATTCACAGCTATGGTTCAGCGGTCGATGGCAGCAAGCGAGGTGGAGACCGTTCAACGCCTGCAAGCAGGTTAAAGAGTTCAGCGACCGCATTCTTACCTTGCAGGCGCATGGTTTCGAGGAAACTGAACATGAGCGACACTAACTGTCCGCCCCAAGCACTTCTGGCACCGCCACTGGTCTTGCGATGAATCACAACTGGACGCAGGGCGCGTTCGGCATCGTTATTGTCGGGTTTGACTTCTGGCACACTCAAGAAGGTGAACCAATCGAACCAATAGCGGTTGAAGCGGTTTGCCAAGGCTTGTGCATCGGCAGCCCAACCCGATTTTGGCGGATGGTCAAGCACGTCTGCCAATTGAGCTTCCAAGATCAGTCGCTGGGTCTGGAGTTGCTCTAAGGTTAAGTTACCTGCATGGTAGCCTCGATAGGCTTGCCGCGCTCGCTCAAAGATGGCACTCACCTGGCTTGAGAACTGGCGATTGGACTGGAAGCGCGCAGTGCGTAAGGCTTCAAGTTCTCGTCCAATGTGGGCTAAACACTTCTGTTTTGCGTTTGCCTGCTGAGGACTATAAGCAGACCAACAATCACTGCTAAGAATGCCCTCAAAGTCCTTGCCCAATAGGGATTCCACTTCAGCAGCACTGCGACTGGGGGCGAGAAATAGGACACAGACTTCACTCGAAGTCGCAACCCACATCCAGTAGTTCACACCATCAATGCGATAACTCGTTTCATCCACACAGCGCACTCCTGGCTGTTGAATCATGCTCCACCAGTGCTCATAACTCGGATATAAACTATCGCAAAACCAGCGATGCATCTTGGCAAGACTGCCTTGCGAGAACCCAATTCCGAATACGATCTCCACTAGGTCGCGTTGCTTTGCCCAACTCAAGTGTCCGCCGTAGCCCAGCCATCCGACCAAACTACTCAACCCTGCGCCATAGCTAAAGTCTTCTCGGCAACCCAAACCTCAACCGGACGCTCCACTAGTTCTGCGATCTGCTGCCGCTTTGTTGGAGCGGTTTCGTCCCGTTCCAGTTCACCGCTACACACCGGGCACCGCTCTAGGGTGAGTTCGAGATGATGGTCTACCGACTCAAATCCATGCCGCGTTTTGCCCTCATGTCCATATTTTGGACCCTGCTTGCGTTGGCGCGGCACAAACGCTTTGCTCTTGCGTTTGTATCCATCAGATGAGGGCGGTTGTGAACTATTCCCACTATTGCGTTCACTCAACTTCCGCAGCGTTTCTTTTAACTGTTCAACTTCCGCTTGCAATTGATGCAACTGTGTTCGTAATTCTGCATTCTCCGCTCGTTGCTGCAAATACTGCTCATACCAAAATCGCGCCCCCAGTTGCTCTGGGTCAAAGCCAGGGGCCGCCATCATCGCTTCCAGGTTGGGTTCGCTAGTTTCCATACCGCTCAACTTACCCCATCGGCTGCAATTTGTGATTCTCATTTAACCTTTCTTATTGCACTGACCAATTACGTTTCGAGGTTGTCTGTGAGATGCAATCACACTGAAACTAATGCTGCAACTGGATTACATTTCGTATCTCGAAAGGGGTAAACCATTCAATGCCAGATGATGCAGAAGGGCAGGGTGCTGATGATATTACTTTGAGGGAGAGGGAACTTATCCTGAAAGAACGAGAAGTTGCGTTGAAGGAGCAAGAGATAAAAGAAAAGTTAAATCTTGAGAAACGAAATTTATGGTTTTCTTCGCCACTACTTATCGGAGTCTTTTCTGCAATTTTCGGTTTGCTTGGTACAGGAATAGGAGCTGGACTTCAAGGTTACTCAAATTTTCATCTGGAAAAGCAGAAGTTCGACTCAAACTTCCAGTTGGAGAGGCAGAAGTTTGAGTTCTCGCTCATTCAAAAAGCATTAGAAATTAAGGATAGAAACGAAGCCGCAAAACAATTGTTATTTCTGGTCAATTCTGGGATCATTCAGAGTTTTGTTATCACGATTAGCAACTCATTGGTCTCACTCAAAAGCCAACCAGAACCTTTCAGTCGTGAGTTAGTAAGAGTAAAACCCGGAACATACAATTCTGTAGAACATGTCATTACTGATTTTGGTTCTCTTAGACAAGATGGATGGTTCAGAATTGAATTTGAGGGTAGAAAAGGGTGGGTGTTTAATGATACATGGTCAATTGAGGAAAAAAGTAGTTCATGTCCCTGAAGCAAAACCAGCTAGGTAGGGTGGGCAATGCCCATCCTACTTGTCTATACGATATTGTAGAAGTCCACAGAGGTAGCGATCGGGAGTCAACCTATGCAAGCGATCCTGTTGAGCAGTGAAGAAGTTGCGAAACGTGCCTACCAAATCTACGAGGGCGGAATTCGTCAACAGGTTGAGACAGAGGAAAACATTGGCAAAATGGTCATCATCAATATTGAGACAGGTGACTATGAAGTTGATGAAACCGGGCTACAAGCAGCCCAAAACCTCCAAGCAAAATCCCCGTATGCAAGATTGTTTGGAATCCGCATTGGCTATAATGTAGCGGCTTCTTTCGGCGGTGTGATGGAGCGGGTGAGCAGTGATTTCCGGTATTGTGACTGACAGACATGCGATCGTCTCATGTTCAGTCGTTTTGCCCGTTCATCAAGCAACCATCTTTTGGGATGGAGTGGAACGAGATGTTCGTGTATTTGCTACAGGGCGACGACCGTTGATCGGGACTGCTTTGCTAAACGAACAAGAACTGGTGATTCAGTTTACAGAGGGCGGGTTGGTGATGATCGAAGAGTTGTAACTGTAGGCTCCATCGGTCAGTCGGGGAACACAATCGCTCACATTTAATTCTGAGGCTAACTCCACATCCGGTTCAAAGCCTCTACCAATCAGTTCTTGACCAGAACCGCATTGCTTCAACAGAGGGTTGAGATTGGGTTGAGCCTGATGATAGGCAGCGATCGCGGCTCGTGCCTCTGCCGAGACGTTCCCCTTCAGGTGGCTGAGGATGGCTCCCGCTCCAATCCAGTCCTCCCAGCAGGGGCGCAGACCACCCTCCTGCCACTGTTCTCCCGCTGGAATAACCGCAATCCGCGATCCATAGCCCATTGCTGCCAATGCCACTGCCCGACTATTTCTCAACATCCTGCTAAGGTCGGAATAGTACCCGTCGCAAGGCTGAGGGTAGCACCATTCAGCGACGGCAACACCAACCGGGTGCCTGCCGGGATTTGCCGCAAGGATGCGGGAGACAGGGAATAGCGGCTGTGATGACTGTTGCGGCGATCGGCTAATTCGGCGTTAACGGATTCGGCAAAGGCACGAGCGTTGTCGTTTTTCCAGGGATAGGGAAACACGATCGCTCCTTGGTGGGTGGCTATTTCAACACACGTCGAAAACGAAAGCACATCCACAATCACAACCACGTCACTAATCGGCGCGAGGTATTCAACACCTTTTACGCCCCACTCACAGCGGATTTCAAAGTTGGATTGATTGTAGAAGCCAAACATCCTTAGGGATCTGCGTCAAAAGTAAGATACCTGTGATGCGTTACGGCTATCGCCTAACACATCCTACGCCTGGGATATTATTTGTTTGCGACTCCCTTACCGTTTGATCGGACAGGGGACCAGGGTGTAACCGCCTGCGAGGATGACGAAATCATCAAAGTCGGTATCTTTTCCGGGTCTGGGAACCACGCCGCTGTCATCCCACTTAATCGAGTTGCCGCTATCTCCTCCTTCCAGGCTGCCTGCAAAGGTTGTGGCGTTGGCAGAGGTGGATTGAGAGCCAGGACGAGGTTGCTGGGAGCGGGGATCAACAGAATCTAGATAAAAGGCGTAGGGAGTGCCTGCTTCAAACTTGAATTTAATCAGGGACTCTGGTTTGCCTTCGCCATTTAAGATCGTTCCTCCAGCAATGGTTCCAGTGAAATCGGCACGAGTTCCGGTATCGTCTCTGCCTTTCACGCTGGGATCCGGCGAGTCATAGCCTTTGACCTCGACAAACAACGGCGTTTTTTGACCCGTTTTCAGGTTAACGATGCCAAAGGTGGACTGGTAGTATCCGTGGGATTCCAGGACTTCAAACTCAACGATGGTTTCTTCTTGAAACTGGATGGTTGCGTTCGAGAGTGCGGCCTGGGCGTGAACGGATGTTGCCAGAGCGGTCGTTAGTCCTACGGCAGACAGGGCCGCGATCGCGATTGCCGCACCGCTCCGACTGTAAATTGAACATGCTTGACGTTGATCATTTCGTGACTCCTGCTCACCACGACAATTGCTCGGCATTAAATTCATACGGATCACCAGGTGCCATAGGAGCGAGACGCTGCCGCCTCCTGGATTTCTTTGATTTTTGTCCTGAGTCCATCGGCTTCTGTCCGCAGGTTTTCCAGATCGACACAGGCTTGTGGATAGGGAACTCTGGGGTCGCGACGCAGGTACTGGCGGGGGGTTGCCGGTGGAGCGGCTTGTTCGGCGCGCGATCGCGGCCAAACAGTCCTTGTACTTCGCCTGCGAGTTTTGATTCACCTGTCTGACTTTGGCAATCAGAGCCGGGTCGATTGGGAAGTCTTCTTCCAGGATCGGAGCGGTACTGTTCCAGATATTGGTTCCCGTGATGTTTGAATAGCTGCGGTTGTCGCCACCAGAACCGGGACCCGCCTGGGCAGGGGACACTAGCCACACACCGGTGACAACGGACAGCGCGATCGCCAAACGGATAGACTGGGCGTTCATTGTTTCACTCCTACACCTAGAACTTAAACGAGACTCCAACCCCTAGAACAAAGCGTGGCCCGTATCCTGAACCCGTTATATCCCGGAATGCGGGCGTAATCACGAAGGGAAATTTTCTAAAGGGCGCAATCGACAACCCTAACGCCAAATCCTGCCCCGTCCATTCGGCAATCAAACTGACGGGACGAATCACCCGCAACGCCAGATTACCAAAGATGCCCGTACCGTTTTCAAAGTTGTCTCGATCCTCATTGGTGCGGAACTGCCCATTACCCGCACCAACCGTAAGCGAGAGGCGGCTGAATGGATTATCCAACGAGTTGCTGAGGCGGAAGACTTTTGTGGCAACGCCGTAGATAGATTGCTCAAAATCATGGCGACCAATGTTGGCAAACCCGTTCCAACCGACCGCGATCGCCAGATCATTGCGAAACCGCTTGTGCAGCTTGGCACTGAAGCCACCCTCACCAAAATCTTCACTATCCACAAAGGTGTAGCCCAGCTCTAAACCGACATACTTGAGTGCATTGCCTAAGCCAACCCCAACGCCGCCTGCTCCCACACTGCCTCGATCTTCCCGAACGCCAGCCTGGTACGTACCGCTTCCCCACACCGTCCAACCGTCCGCCCCAAAGCCAACCGGAATGTAAATGCTGAGTGCAGGAGACGCTTCTGCCTTGTACGGTTCTGGAAGTACCAGCGGTGCCACGGCATCTGGACGCGGACAGGAACCCGTTGTTGCCTGGGCAACCTGGGTAGGAGTCATGGCCAGCATTTCAGTCTTAAGGGGACAGTTGGTTGCTGCCGACTGCATACTGACCGAGTGAACACCTAGCCTCGTTTCAGGAGACTCCAGCGTTGGGTCAATGGCTGTATCAGAAAATGGTTGGGGAGGTTGAACGGCAACCCTCTCGGTAGTGGACGGTTGGGTTACGATCGCCTCTGACGGAGCGGCTGACGGAGCGGCTGAAGAGTCGAGCGATCGCGCTAGCCCCGCTGCTGCTGTTCCATCGATAGAAACCGGCGGCACAACATAAGAACTTGTATCTGAAGCAGAATTTGGAGCTGGAGTCAGGATAATTCGTTCTGGAGTTGGAACTTCCTGTAGGGCAGCGGGGGGATTCAGGATTTCCTCTGCCTGAGCACCGGGACTGCCCAACGCGATCGCAGTCAACGCACCAACGACAATGCCAGGGTAACGCATGAATCAGCCTCCTAAGCACACCAACAGTGTCAAGGTTCCACTGATCAGAAGAGAGCCTTGACAAACTACCAGCATGATACACGCTCTGTTTAGAACGGGTTGAGCTTAGTTTGATTACTTCACAAAATAGGTACTCTTCACTCTCTACCCCCTACTCCCTACTTTCTGCCCTCTACTCTCGTGCAAGTAGGTAAACACGCTCTTATCGCCAATATCGGGAGGGATGGCTTGAATCGCCTTACGGAGCGCGAAAATCATGAATAGAACTGCCCAGGTTGCCAACAGGATCTGCTCGACAGACGACGATAGCCAACCCATCAAATGCCCCAGCAACAAGACCGGAATCAGTGGAGTTAGCAGCTTGGTTTCCAGACGATTGAAGCAGAATGCCTCTTTGAAGAAGATGCCAGTCAGTGCGGCAAAGGTAAAACCAATCCCTAGAATTGCCAGGGGATTGTCATAGACGGTGAGGGCAAAGGGTGTTGGGCTGGCATGGGCGATCGCGATCGCGGCTACGACTCCAATGGCCCAAAATACCTGCAATGCCCGATGTAGCGGTTCCATGTAAATGTGAATGGTGAGCAGGCTGACGCCCAACCCTAAACAAAAGCCAGAGTAAAGCAGACTGAGCAAGGTCAGAATGACTGGATTGTTGACCTGCCAAAGCGCAAGTCCTGTGCCAATGGCAAAACATAGGGCTGCGACGATCAGCCCACTGCGGTAAATGATCACCCCACGGCGATCGCTCTCCGTAATCGTGAACTCGCCAAAGTGGCCCTGGTAAATGATGGGTTCAGTGGAAGGTGTCATGGGAGGTGAGGGGGTGAGGGGGGTGAGGTAAGGATAAAGGATAAAGGGTAGGAATTATATGGAGCGATGGAGATGGTTTTTCCTGGCGTCTCCCTACCCTCTACATATATGCTGTGTTGCTACAGAGGGACAATCTGATCTGGCTCTTCCTCTATATCGTAGTACACCCGAAGATTTCCAATCCGCAACTTCCAGGTCGCAATACTTTGTTGGGCTTTGAGCAGGAGTTCCCGTTGTTCGTCGCTCATAGGAGCACGCCTTCTTTGCGGATGTTACGCAGGAGGGAGCCATTGCGGGTTTGGTACTGGATTTTATCCATGAAGAGGCAGCTAATCACCACATCATAGTGAAGAGAAAGGTCGGCAACTGCTTTGCCTGTCCGTTTCACTTCTTCACCCGGATTAACGGGCGACTTCAGCACGACTAGCATTATGGCTGCTTAATCCAGATTGCCTGGAGAGCATGTCATCTACCCATTTAGTGACGATCTAAAACTCATTTCTCATGAAGACTTAGAGCTGATGGCGATCGCAACCCGCAGTCAGCCTCTCAACCAGTCCCCCACCGATAACTGAAGGCGACATAACGACCCGATTGAGCGGCAGCAGATTGTCTTGAATGGCAGACGAAAAGGCTCTCACCTGCCCGCTCCAATCGGATTGTTAGACCGTGTTTGAGAGGGATGCTGGCAGGAGTGTGATTCTGACTTCACCGTTTGGTCTTCCTTCTACCTCTAACTTGTAGTCTTCCAGTAACCCCATTCCAACCAGTGAATCTGTCTCTGCTGCGTTGATTTCAGCCTCCCTCATCTGTCCATCCCAAATCACAACACCGACAAACATCTCGAAATATTGAACGCTACCATCTCCTAGAATTACTCTTTGAAATCCTCTCAACGTGAATCCCAGTTCATCAATAACATCTCTAGGTAAGGTTAAATCTCCTGTAAATCCTGTATCGATGATTGCTCTGACACTCTTCAACGGGTTACTGGCACCCACGATCGTAACCTGAATGATTGCCTCTCGATTTACATTCACGTATCCTGACATCATTGTGATCAGCCCGCCTCAAAGTATCCAATCCGATGAACGGCGCGATGACCAATGCGGACAAACCAAATTTGAGCATCGGGATGATGAGCCAGCAAGAGATCGGATGCGATTATGCTATTTTTACCGACCTCAAAGGCTCCAGTTTCGATGTCGATCGCCACAATTCTGCCGTGGTTGCCTTCCTCGACTTGCGATCGCACTTGAGACTCATAAATCTCATCGCCACGTCGAGCAAATTCTTCTTTACTGTAGTGGGTTTGTCGAATTGCCATCTTGTTTAACCTCGTTTCAACTGAACCCCCTTATTTTAGCTTCATTGATGCGTTGCGCTGTCGCTAATGCAGCCTCCGCGATCGCCGATCACACTGATACGTTACAGCTAGCACTTAACACATTTATGAAAGCGGACGATCACGCGAATCGACACATCTGGTTGAACAAGAGATTAGTTCTCGCTCAACCAGACGCGAACTGATCAATTGTTCAATGTTTGTCGCCTGAGCAGGTGGGTCCGTGCTGATGACAGCATAATGACGCGACGAGTGGATCTGCTCCGGGCTGAAAGCGCCACATTGTTGTTGTGTTGTGCAGCGGATCGATCTCAGCAGGAGTGGCGGCTCTCACAGTCAACGTACGGGCTTCGTCGTCCGAGAATTCTGCAAGAACAGATCCCTCGGACAGTTGCACGACGTCTCGGTGAAAGATGCCAAGTCCGAAATACCAATCCAGCCCTGATCCGCGAAGCACGGAGCTAATCTCGCTCAAGAACTCATCTTGTTCTCGAAGCAAATCCGACGCTGTTGCGAAGACTGATGGAAACTGGTCAACATCGAAGTATTCCAGATCAATCCATGCTTGGTCTGTAGTTTCAGGTGTGATGCCCCAAATGCAGCCAGCCGTGGAGTTGGAGCTAGTCCTCGAAGGAGTAACAAATACCTGATTTAAGTGTTGCTCGTGTTGGTGCACTAATCGCTCAAAGTTATCGACATTAAAGTGTCGATGCAAAAGGCAGACACCAAACGTTTCGTACAGACCGTGTTTGCAAATAACGTCACCAAGCTCACGAATATGAGAGAGCGAAACCTGCGCAACTTGCTTCGCCTCCTCCAGCGAAGGGAGCGATCGATAGGATAATTGCGTAACAGTATCGTGCATACAAGAATCTCCTAGTCAAGGTGATTTAATTGCCCAATGTCCGACAATCGGTGGGCTAAGTACTGTGCGATCAAAGAAATCGTACTTTAAGCTTTGTCAGAACAGCAGAAACAACTGTGACTGCGCGGTCTAATTAAACTCAGCGAGGCTGTCACCAACCCCGCTGGTCTCCAAAACCGGACGTGAATCGTTTCGATTCATCCGGCTCCTCAATAGTTTGGTAGTTTTCATCTACACCTCATCGGCTATCATTAGC